>SCUH01000277.1 GCA_004298295.1 Betaproteobacteria bacterium
GCGACGCCGAGCGGCGCGTGCTTGCGCGCGTGGTCGCGTTGACGGTGTTCCTGGTGCTGGCGGTCGCGGTGTTCGTCGGCGAGGCGCTGCTGGGCCTGATCGGCGCGAGCCTGCCGGCGTTTCGCGTCGGCGGCGGGCTGGTGCTGCTGCTCATGGCGCTTGCGATGCTCAACGCGCAGGCGGGCGGCGTGCGGCAATCGCAGGACGAGGCGCGCGAACTGCAAGCCGGTGAAGTCTCCGGCGTGGTACCGCTCGCGATCCCGTTGCTCGCGGGACCGGGGGCGATCAGCAGCTCGATCATCGCGGCGCAGACGGGCGGACTGCCGCATCAGGCGATGATCGTGGCGTGCATCGGGGTGGTGTGCCTTGTGTCCTGGATGGTCCTGCGGCGCGCGCACCAGATCGAAACGAGCCTTGGCACCACCGGGCTCAACATCGCGACGCGGATCCTCGGGCTGCTGCTCGCCGCCATGGCGGTGCAGACGATGGCCGACGGACTGAAGGAGCTGTTTCCCGGTTTGGCGGGCTGAGTCAGCCGGACGTCGAAGCAAACCGCCGTCCGACCCAGCTCTCGATCACGTCGCGCATCGCCTGCGGTTGCTCGGTCGGGATCCAGTGCTTCGCGGGTAACGCAACGGTTTCGCAATCGGAAAGGCGTTCGAGGTAGGCGCGTGTCAATCCGGCATCGGTAAAGGTGCTGCGCTCGGAAACGAGCGCCAGCACGGGCGCTGGAATTCGCTCCGGTGCGGGCAATTCTTCCGTCACTGCGAGCAGCGCCTGAAGGTAGGCGCCGGTCGCGGTGGTGCGCAGATCGAGCAGCGGCGAGGCGTACTTCGCGAGTTGCGCTTCGCCTTGCGGTCCGCGGGCGAGCGCGGCGCGCGTCTCGCGGTCGAGTATTTCCAGATCCAGCGGCGCCAGCTGCCGGCGGCTAATGCCGAGTGCATTCAACGCTCTGACGATCGGGATGAGCACATGAAGCAGCGGCCTCAGCCGCTTCACTTCGCGCATCGTGCCGATCAACGCGTCCGGCGGCATCGGTTCGATCAGCACCAATCCGTGAACACGCTGCGGGAACCGCGCCGCGAAATTGAGCGCGATGTTCGCACCGAGACAGTGTCCGATTACGATCGCCCGCGAATGGCCCTTGGCATCGAGCAGCGCCGCAATGTCGGCGCACCACTCCGCCATGCCGATCCGGCCGCGGTAGACGAAATCGCCGTTGCCGCGCAGATCCGGCGCAAGCAGCGCCCACGCTTCGCGCAGCGCTGTCGTGGCCGCAAACTCCGACCAGCGCGAGCGATTGCTCGCGACGCCGTGCAGCAGCACGATCGCGCCGCTCACGCCGAGAGAATCGGGCGCGGCTTGCCGGCGCGGTCGATGGCGACGTAGGTGAGCGTCGCCTCGGTGACCTTGACGATCCGGGTCTCGGTGCGGCCGCGTTCGGCGTACACCTCGACGTTGATGGTGACCGAGGTGCGCCCGGTGCGCACCACCTCGGCGTAGAACGACAGCAGATCGCCGATCTGCACCGGCTGCTTGAAGACGAAGGCGTTCACCGCCACCGTGGCGACGCGGCCGCGCGCAAGCCGCCCCGCGGCGACACCGCCCGCGATGTCCACCTGCGCCATGATCCAGCCGCCGAAGATGTCGCCGTTCTGGTTCGCGTCCGCCGGCATCGGCAGCACGCGCAGCGCGGGCTGGCGGTCCTTGGGCAACTCCAGCCCGGGCGGCTGGTGCGAGGCCCTGCCCATGATTACTTGCGCGTCGCGAGATAGTGCAGCGGCCCGCCGCGAAACGGCGCGAAGCCGGTGCCGAAGATGAGGCCGGCGTCGATCAGGTCGGCGTCGCCCACGATGCCCTCGGCGTGCACTGCGCTCGCCTCGGTGAGATACGGCTCGATCAACGCGTCGACCAGGTCCTTCAGGTAGCGGTCGGGCTGGCCTTTCATCGGCTTGCCGTTCTCGTAGCGGTAGATCCCCTGGCCGGATTTGCGGCCCAGGTGCCCGAGCGCGACCTTGTTGAGCAGCGTTTCCGGCGCGTCGGGTTCTCCCGAGGCGCCTTTCTTCGCCAGCTCCTTTCCGGCGGCGAGGCAGATGTCGAGGCCGACCGTGTCGGCGAGTTCGATCGGCCCCATCGGCATGCCGAACTCTTCCATCGCCGCGTCGATGGTCTCGGGCTTGATGCCCTCGTCGAGCATGCGAAACGCGTTCTGCAGGTAAGGCCCCAGCACGCGATTGACCAGGAACCCCGGCGAATCCTTCACCGGCAGCGGCAGCTTGTCGAGGCCGCGCACGAACGCGGTGGCCCTGGCGGCGTACTCCGGGTTGGTGCGGCTTGCCGAGACCACCTCGACCAGCATCATCTGCGCCACCGGATTGAAGAAGTGGATGCCCACCAGGCGCGACGCATCCTGCACGCCTTCGGCGATGTCCGCGAGCTTCAGGCTCGAGGTGTTCGTGGCGAGCAGCGCGCCGGGCTTGGCGAGGGTCTCGAGCTTCGCGAACAGCTCGCGCTTGGCGGCGAGGTTTTCGAAGATCGCCTCGATGATCACATCGGCGCGCGCCGCGCCGGCGCCCGAGACGTCGGGGATCAGCCGGTCGAGCGCATCGCGCACGCGGCGCGGGTCGCGCAGGCGCCGCTCGAAGAGTTTCGCCGCTCGCTTGACCGCCGGCGCGAGGCGCTCGGGCGCGGTGTCCTGCAGCGAAACCGTCATGCCGCGCAGCGCGCACAGCGCCGCGATGTCGCCGCCCATCACGCCCGCGCCGACGACGTGGACGTGGCGCGGCCTGAAATCGCTGCCCTTGCCGAGGGACTTGAGGCGTTCCTGCAGGAAGAAATCGCGGATCAGGTTGGCGGTCGTGGGATGCTCGAACAGCGCCTTGAGCGAGCACACCGGGTCGTCCTTGCAGGCGAAGGTGTCGCCGTCGTATTTCTGCCAGGCCTCCAGAATCGCGTACGGCGCCGGGTAGTGCTCGCGACGCGCGCGCTTCGCGATCTGCTTGCGCGCCTGCGAGACGACCAGGCCGCGCAGCGGACCGAGCAGCATGCGCTCCTTGAAGGGCAGGGGTCGGGGCGCGGGCGCTTCCAGCGTCACCAGGCGCGCGGCGTTCTCGAGGATGCGCAGCGGCACCGCCTGCGTGACGAGGCCGATGCGTTGGGCCTTCTGCGCGTCCACGGTCTTGCCCGTGAGCAGCATGTCGAATGCCGCCGTCGGGCCGACCAGCTTCGGCAGCCACATCAGGCCGTGCCAGAACGGCCAGATGCCGAGCATCACCTCGGGGAACGCGAAGCGCGTTTTCGGGTCGTCGAGCGCGACGCGGTAGCGGCAGGCGAGCGCGAGCTCGAGCCCGCCGCCCATGCAAAAGCCGTTCACCATCGCCGTGGTGGGGAAGGGCAGGTCGCGCAGCTTCTGCGTCATGTCCCAGCCCTGGCGCGTGAATTCGAGCGCCTCGCCGGCCGACTTGAACTTGACGAACTCGTTCACGTCCGCCCCGGCGATGAAGTTGTCCTTCGCCGAGCGGAGGATGAGTCCCCTGGGCGCGAGCGCCGCGATCGCGTCGAGCGCCGCGATCAGCTCGCTGATCGCTTCGCGCGAGAAGGTGTTGGTCGACTCGCCCGCCTTGTCGAAGGTCAGCCAGACGAGCGCCTGCGCGTCCTGCTCCCAGCGCCAGTGCTTCATCACAGCGCTTCCACCAGCATGGCGCCGCCCAGGCCGCCGCCGATGCAGATCGAGGCCATGCCGCGGCGCGCGTTGTTGCGTCTCAGCGTCTTCAGCAGGTGCAGCACGATGCGCGCGCCGGAGGCGCCGACGGGGTGGCCGAGCGCGATGGCGCCGCCGTCGACGTTGAGCCTGTGCTCGTCGAGCGCGCCGAGCGCGCCCTCCAGCCCGAGCTGCTCGCGGCAATAGCGCTCGTCCTGCCACGCCGCGAGGCAGCCCAGCACCTGCGCCGCGAAGGCCTCGTTGATTTCCCAGTAATCGAGATCGTTCAGCCCCAGCCCCTGGCGCTTGAGGATCGGCGTCGCCGCATGCACGGGCCCCAGGCCCATCTGCGCCGGATCGAGCCCAGCCCATTCCGAATCGACGATGCGACCGATCGGCACGAGGCCATGGCGCTCCACCGCCGCGTCGGAGGCGAGCAGCAGCCAGGCGGCGCCGTCGGTGATCTGCGAGGAATTGCCGGGCGTGACGTTGCCGTACTTGCGGTCGAAATAGGGCTTCAGCTTCGCCAGGTTCTCGAGCGAGGCATCGCGCCGCACGCCGTCGTCCAGCGCGTAGGTCTCGCCGTCGCGATCGTAGACCGCCTCGATCTCGCCGCCGGCGGCGGCGAGCGCGCCGCCGTCCTGCGCCGCCGCGACGCGCTGGTGGCTGCGCACCGAGAAGGCGTCCATCTGCGCGCGCGTGATGCCGAAGCGGTGCGCGAGGTTCTCCGCGGTCTGCCCCATGAGCAGGCCCACCATCGGGTCGGTGAGCCC
>SCUH01000026.1 GCA_004298295.1 Betaproteobacteria bacterium
GCTCGACTTCGAGTTCGACGCCAAGGACATCGTCTTCTTCCGGGTGGACCGCCGCCGCAAGATGCCGGTGACGATCCTGCTGAAGGCGCTGGGCTACATGCCGGAGCAGATCCTGAAGGAGTTCTTCGACTTCGACGCCTTCCACGTCGAGCCGAACCACGTGCGCTTCGAGGTGGTGCCCGAGCGCCTGAGGGGCGAGGTGGCGCGCTTCGACATCGCCGACAAGCACGGCAAGGTGATCGTCGCCAAGGACAAGCGCATCACGGTGAAGCACATCCGCGACATGGAAGCCGCCGGCATCAAGCGCATCGACGCGCCGGACGAGTTCCTGCTCGGGCGCACGCTCGCGCACAACGTGGTCGCCGCCGACACGGGCGAGATCCTGGCCAATGCCAACGACGAGATCACCGAGACGCTGCTCGCCAAGCTGCGCGAAGCCCGCGTCAGCAAGATCCAGACGCTCTTTACCAACGATCTCGACCAGGGCCCGTACATCTCGCAGACGCTGCGCGCCGACGAGACCGCCGACCGCACCCAGGCGCGTGTGGCGATCTACCGCATGATGCGCCCGGGCGAGCCGCCCACCGAGGACGCGGTGGAGACGCTGTTCAACGGCCTGTTTTTCGCCGAGGAGCGCTACGACCTCTCGGCCGTGGGCCGCATGAAATTCAATCGCCGCGTCGGCGTCAAGAGCGAGACCAGCTGGCAGGTGCGCCTGCGCAGCCTCGCCCTGCCGCGCGAGGCCGACCAGGAGCTGCGCGCCTATTTCCGCAACGTGCCGGAACTCTCGCTCAACAAGGTCAGCCTGGACGGGGCGAGCACCGAGGCCGAGGCGCAGGCGCTGGTGGAGAAGATGTTCCACGACCTCAAGCCGAAGGGCATCGACCGCCAGAAGCTCGACACCAAGGTGGAGACGCGCTTCACGCTCAGCCCGCGCGACATCGTCGAGGTGATCCGCATCCTGGTGGAGCTGCGCAACGGCCGCGGCGAGATCGACGACATCGACCACCTCGGCAACCGGCGCGTGCGCTCGGTGGGCGAGCTGGCGGAGAATCAGTTCCGCGCCGGCCTGGTGCGCGTCGAGCGCGCCGTGAAGGAACGTCTGTCGCAGGCGGAATCCGAGAACCTGATGCCGCACGACCTGATCAACGCCAAGCCGATCTCGGCGGCGATCAAGGAGTTCTTCGGCTCGAGCCAGCTGTCGCAGTTCATGGACCAGACCAACCCGCTGTCCGAGATCACGCACAAGCGCCGCGTCTCGGCGCTGGGACCGGGCGGCCTGACGCGCGAGCGCGCGGGGTTCGAGGTGCGCGACGTGCACCCGACGCATTACGGGCGCGTCTGCCCGATCGAGACGCCGGAGGGCCCGAACATCGGCCTGATCAACTCGCTCGCCCTGTTTGCGCGCACCAACCGCTACGGCTTCCTCGAGACGCCCTACCGCAAGGTGAAGGACGGCAGGGTGACGAACGACATCGAGTTCCTGTCGGCGATCGAGGAAGGGCATTACGTCATCGCCCAGGCGAACGCTTCGATCGACAAGGCGGCGCGCCTGACCGATTCGCTGGTGTCGTGCCGCTTCAAGAACGAGTTCGAGCTCAAGTCGCCCGAGGAAGTGCAGTACATGGACGTGGCGCCGTCGCAGATCGTGTCGGTGGCGGCCTCGCTCATCCCGTTCCTCGAGCACGACGACGCCAACCGCGCGCTGATGGGCTCCAACATGCAGCGCCAGGCGGTGCCGTGCCTGCGGCCCGAAAAGCCGCTGGTGGGCACGGGCGTGGAGCGCACGGCCGCGGTCGATTCGGGCACCTGCGTCACCGCGCTGCGCGGCGGCATGGTGGACTACGTGGACGCGAACCGCATCGTGGTGCGCGTG
>SCUH01000278.1 GCA_004298295.1 Betaproteobacteria bacterium
GCGCGCAGCGGCGCATCGTCGGGCAGCTGCATGCCGAGCACGGCGTGACGTTTCTCGCGCCCGCCGACAAGCGCATCGCGCAGGACGTGCTGGTGCCGCCGGGAGAAGCCGGGCGCGCGCGTCCCGGCCAGGTCGTCAGCGTCGAGCTGATCGCGCAGCCGACGCGCCATGCGCAGCCGATCGGCCGCGTGGTCGAGGTGCTGGGCCATCACGCCGACGCCGGCATCGAGGTCGAGATCGCACTGCGCAAGTTCGACCTGCCGCACGAGTTCCCGCGCCGCGCGCAGGCGCTGGCGGCGAAGCTCCCGGAAGCGGTCGGGCCGCAGGAGGGCCGCGAGCGCCGCGACCTGCGCGCGCTGCCCTTCGTCACCATCGACGGCGAGTCGGCCAAGGACTTCGACGACGCGGTGTGCGCCAAGCGCGAGGGCAGGGGCTTTCGCCTCTGGGTCGCGATCGCGGACGTGAGTCACTACGTGCGCCACGGCGACGCGCTCGACCTGGCGGCGCGCGAGCGCGGCACCTCGGTGTACTTTCCGCGCCGCGTGATCCCGATGCTGCCGGAGAAGCTCTCCAACGGGCTGTGCTCGCTCAATCCGCAGGTCGAGCGGCTCGCGATCGCCTGTGAAATGACGCTCACGCGCCAGGGCGCCATCGAGCGCTACGAGTTCTACCCGGCGCTGATCCGCTCGCAGGCGCGCCTTACCTACGAGGGCGTCTGGCGGCAGCTGCAGCAGGGCGGCGCAGCCGAGCCGCTGCCCATGCTGTACGAGATCTTCCAGCGCCTGGCCGAGCAGCGCGGGGCCCGCGGCGCAATCGATTTCGATACGCTCGCGACGCGCATGGAGTTCGACGCGCACGGCCGCCTGCGGCGCATCGTGCCGGAGGCGCGCAACGACGCGCACCGCCTGATCGAGGAGTGCATGCTCGCCGCGAACGTGTGCGCCGGCGCGTTCCTCGCCGGCCGGGAGCACCCCACGCTGTACCGCGTGCACGACGTGCCGGCGTCCGAGAAGGTGCGGGCGCTGCGCGATTTTCTGGCCGAACTGGGGCTGCAACTCGGCGGCGGCGAGCGGCCGCTGCCCAAGGACTACGCGCAGCTGCTGGAGCGCATCCGCTCGCGCCCGGACTTCACGCTGCTGCAGACCATCCTGCTGCGCTCGCTCAAGCAGGCGGTCTACAGTCCGCGCAACCTCGGCCATTTCGGGCTCGCTTTCGACGCCTACGTGCATTTCACGTCACCGATCCGGCGCTATCCGGATCTGGTGGTGCACCGGGCGATCACCGCCTGCCTCGCCGGGCGGCGCTACGAGGGCGTCGACTGGGAGGCGCTCGGCCGCCATTGCTCGGAGACCGAGCGCCGCGCCGACGACGCCAGCCGCGACGTCGAGAACTGGCTCAAGTGCCAGTACATGCAGGAGCATGTCGGCGGCGTGTTCGCCGGGCGCATCACGGGGGTCACCGCGTTCGGCCTGTTCGTCACGCTGGACGATTACTTCGTCGACGGCCTGGTGCACATCTCGGAACTCGGGCGCGACTATTTCCGTTTCGACGCGCCGCGCCACATGCTGCTCGGCGAGCGCAGCGGCACGCGCTACCGGCTCGCCGATCGCATGAAGGTGAAACTGGTGCGCGTCGATCTCGAGAGCCGCAAGATGGATTTCGTGCCGGTATGAGACCGGCGCGCGAGCCCAGGGTGGTCGTGGGGTTTCACGCCGTGCTCGCGCGCCTGCGCGCGCAGCCATCGTCGGTGGTCGAGCTATTCCTCGACGAGACGCGGCACGATGGTCGTATCAAGGACCTGTCAGCGGTTGCCGAGCGCGCCGGCGTCAAGGTGATGAAGGTACCGACGAAGCGGCTCGACGGCTTCTACGGCGGCGGACGGCACCAAGGCGTGGTGGCACGGATCGAGACGAAGAGCCTGAGCCACAGCCTGGACGATATCCTCGAGAATGTGAAAGGGCCGCCGCTGCTCCTGCTGCTCGACGGCGTGACCGATCCCCACAACCTCGGCGCCTGCCTGCGCGTGGCCAACGCCGCCGGCGCGCACGCGGTGCTCGCGCCCAAGGACCGGGCCGCCGGCATCAATTCCACCGTGTCGAAGGTGGCGAGCGGCGCTGCGGAAAGCACGCCTTACCTGATGGTGACCAACCTCGCGCGCACGCTGGGCGAGATCAAGGAGCGCAACATCTGGGTGGCGGGCGCCGACGAGCGCGCCGGCGAGGACCTGTACCAGGCCGATCTGCCCGACGCGATCGCGTGGGTGCTCGGCGCCGAAGGCGAGGGCATGCGCCGCCTGACGCGCGATTCGTGCGACCTGCGGGTGCGCATCCCGATGCTCGGGCAGGTGCAGAGCCTGAACGTCTCGGTTGCGGCGGGGATCTGCCTGTTCGAGTCGGTGCGCCGCCGAAGCTTGCGCAAGTCCTAGAATCCGCTTAAAATTTCGCCCCTTTCGCGCTCCACCGGAGTGCGTCTTCCTTGCCGCACCGCCCCTCGCATGGCGGGCGGCTCAACCACGAGGAGACCGCATGCGACATTACGAGATCGTTTTCATCGTCCATCCCGACCAGAGCGAGCAGGTGCCCGCCATGGTCGAGCGCTACCGGGGCGTCATCGCCCAGCGCAACGGCCAGGTGCA
>SCUH01000279.1 GCA_004298295.1 Betaproteobacteria bacterium
CACCGGGTTCTCCATCTTGAGCGCCTCGATCACGACCAGCTCGTCGTCCTCCTCGACCTTGGCGCCCACTTCGACCAGCACCTGCCAGATGTTCCCCGCCAGCGGGGCCCTGACTTCCTCGGCCATCGTTGCCTCCTTGTACACGGATTGTTCCGGCCCGCGCCGCCAACATGCCCGGGCGCCGGAATCGCTCCAGCGCGCGGATCAAGCCAGCCGCGCCTATTTCAACAGCGTCACCGGGATCTTGACGAAATGCACCACGCGGCTCGCGACCGATCCCATCAGCATCTGGCCGAAGGCCGTCATGCCGCGCGTGCCCATGATGATCTCGTCCATCCTTTGCGAATCGGCGAACTGCGCGATCGCGTTGGCCACCTCGCCCTCGGTGAGGTGCGATGCATGCGGCACGCCGGCCTGCTGCAGCTCGGCGACGGCGTCCTGCAGCAGGCGCTGGTGCGCCTCCTGGTGGATCCTGGCGATGTCTTCACGCATCGCATACAGGCGCGCCTCCTGGTAGAGCGGCGGCGGTTCCACGTGCAGCACGTGGATTTCGGCCTGCGACTCCCTTGCGCGCCCGATCGCGTAGCGCAATGCGCGCATGGCGTACTCCGATCCATCCACCGGCACCAGAAAGCGTTTCGTCGCCATCGTTTCCCTCGTCGGGCAGCGCACAGGCTATCGCCCGTGCCCCGCTGTCAATTGATCGGCGTCAATCCCCGGCAGGATAATAACCGCGTGAGCAGCGCCTTGCCCTGGCTGTGGCTCGTCGTCGCAATGGCCGCGGCGCCGCCCGCGCTCGGGCAGCAGCCCGAAAAGCCCAACGGCATTTTCCTGGTGGCGAAGCCGGGAATGCAGGATCCCAATTTCAGCGAAACCGTGGTCCTCGTGACGCAGGCCGCGGATGCCAGCACGGTGGGCGTGATCATCAATCGGCCCACCGCGCTGCAGCTGCAGCAGTTGATGCCGGAACTCGCCACCGCCGGCAACTACCGCGACCGCTTGTACTTCGGCGGTCCCGTGGCGCGCCAGGCGATCGTGGCGCTGTTTCGCGCCGACACGCCGCCGGCGGCGCCGGCGTTCCACGTCCTGAAAAACCTCTACCTCACGCTGCACCCCGACAACATCACGGCGCTGCTCGCGGACAGCAGCCGCCAATACCGGCTGTACACCGGATTCTCCGGCTGGGCGCCGCGCCAGCTCGAAGGTGAGTTCGCGCTGGAGGGCTGGCACGTCGTTGCGGCGGAGGCCGAGACCGTGTTTCGCGACGACCCGGAGAACCTGTGGCAGGAACTGGTGCGGCGCGCCGAAAAGCGCCCGGTCAATGCGCTCGGCGCGCAGCGCAGGCAGCAATGAAAAGCCCCGCCGCAGGCGGGGCTGGGGGCCCGGTTCCACCGGGCTGCGCTGCAAGAGCAGCGCTCTCTTGGCACGGAGTTACGCCGCGCCTGGAGCCCGCCGTTGCGCCACCTCCTTCGTTGCGGCGCTGATTCCGCGGTGCCCGGACGGTTGCCCGGAATCCCGCTTTACCGCGGCTGGGCAACCCGGCCGCGGTTGCGAACTCCAACGGGTAATCTAGCACTCTGCCCGCGAGTGTCAAGACCGCTCACGCGCGCCAAGCCAATTGGCGCGCATCGACAATGATCCGGCTCAGAATGGCAGTGCCTAGCGCGCTAGAATGATCCCGTTTCTCATCTGGCGGAGTCCTATGAGTCGCGTGTTGCGCACATGGATCCTGGTCGCGGCAGCCGCCCTGCTGGGGGCGCCGCAACTCGCCGCGGCGCAGGACGAGGAAGCGATGTTGCTGGTCGCCCACCCGGCGTTTCGCGATTCGGACTACCGCCAGACGGTCCTGATCGCGGCACCGGCACCGAATGGCGGCCACGTCGGCGTCATCCTCAATCGCCCGACGCGGCGTTCGCTCGGCAGCCTGTTTCCGGAGCACGAACCGTCGAAGAAAGTGGTGGAACCAGTGTATTTCGGCGGTCCCTTTTCGCGCGGCGCGCTGGTGGCGCTGGTGAAAGCCGACGCCGAGCCGGGTGCCGGCTCGGTGCTGCTGATGAAGAGTCTCTACCTGACGTTTCGCGCCAACACCATCGACAGCGTCATCGAGAGCACGCCGAACGACGCGCGCTACTACGTCGGCTACGTCGGCTGGCGGCCGGGCGAGCTGCGCAGCGAAATCGATCGCGGCCTCTGGTCGGTGCTGTCGGCGGATCTCGAGACGGTATTCCGCAAGGATACGGACGGTCTCTGGGAAGAGCTGCTGCAACAGACGCGCCGCATCCGTGCCGGCGTCATCCCCCCTCAGGCCGCCGCTCTGGCGGGCGATTTCTCCAGCGTCAGCCGCCCGCCGCGGTAATCGGCAAGGATCGTGTCCTTGGGGGCAAAGCGCCCCTCGAGGATCGCTTTCGCCAGGGGATTCTCGAGTTCCGACTGGATCGCGCGCTTGAGCGGGCGCGCGCCGTACACGGGGTCGAACCCCGCTTTCGCCAGCTCGGCGATCGCCGCGTCCGAAACCTCGAGCGCGTACTCCATCCGCGCCAGCCGCGCCCTGAGCGTCGCGAGCTGGATGCGGGCGATCGAACGGATGTGCTCCTCGCCAAGCGCGTGGAACACCACCACCTCGTCGATGCGGTTGACGAACTCGGGCCGGAAATGCGTCTTCACCTCGGCCATCACCGCGACCTTGACGACGCCGTAATCGCTGCCCGCCATCTGCTGGATCATGTGCGAGCCGAGGTTCGAGGTCATCACGATGACCGTGTTCTTGAAGTCCACCGTGCGGCCCTGCCCATCGGTCATGCGGCCTTCGTCGAGCACCTGCAGCAGCGCATTGAAGACGTCGGGATGCGCCTTCTCGACCTCGTCGAACAGGATCACCGTGTAGGGCTTGCGCCGCACCTGCTCGGTGAGCTGCCCGCCCTCGTCATAGCCGACGTAACCCGGCGGCGCGCCGATCAGCCGCGCCACCGAGTGCTTCTCCATGTATTCCGACATGTCGATGCGGATGAGGTGCTCCGCCGAATCGAACAGGAACGCGGCGAGCGCCTTGCACAGTTCCGTCTTGCCGACGCCGGTGGGTCCGAGGAAGAGGAAGCTGCCGTAGGGCCGGTTCGGATCCGAGAGGCCCGAGCGCGAGCGCCGGATCGCGTCCGACACCAGGCGCACCGCCTCGTCCTGGCCGACGACGCGCTGGTGCAGGTTTGCTTCCATGTGGATCAGCTTTTCGCGTTCGCCCTGCATCATCTTCGAGACCGGGATGCCGGTGGCGCGCGACACGACTTCGGCGATTTCCTCGGCGCCGACCTGCGTGCGCAGCAGCTTCGCCTTCTGCGCCGGCGTCTCGCCCGACTCCGCCTTCTTCAGCTGCGCTTCGAGCTGCGGGACGCGGCCGTACTGGATCTCCGACATGCGCTGCCAGTCGCCCTTGCGGCGCGCCTCGTCCATCTGCAGCTTGAGCTTTTCCAGTTCTTCCTTGACGTGCTGGCTGCCGGCGACCTGCGCTTTTTCGGCCCTCCACACTTCCTCGAGGTCGGCGTACTCCCGTTCCAGGCGCGCAATTTCCTGTTCGATCAGGGCGAGCCGCTTCTGCGAGGCTTCGTCCTTTTCCTTCGTCACCGCCTCGCGCTCGATCCGCAGCTGGATCAGGCGCCGGTCGAGCCGGTCCATGGCCTCGGGCTTGGAATCGATCTCCATCTTGATGCGCGCCGCGGCCTCGTCGATCAGGTCGATCGCCTTGTCCGGCAGGAACCGGTCGGTGATGTAGCGGTTGGAGAGCTCGGCCGCCGCGACGATCGCGGGGTCGGTGATTTCGACGCCATGATGCAGCTCGTAGCGCTCCTGCAGCCCCCGCAGGATCGCGATGGTCGCCTCCACCGAAGGCTCGCCCACCACCACCTTCTGGAAGCGGCGCTCGAGCGCCGCGTCCTTCTCGATGTGCTTGCGGTATTCGTCGAGCGTGGTCGCGCCGACGCAATGCAGCTCGCCTCGCGCCAGCGCGGGCTTGAGCATGTTGCCGGCGTCGATCGCGCCTTCGGCCTTGCCGGCGCCGACCATGGTGTGCAGCTCGTCGATGAAAACGATGGTCTGGCCCGAGTCCTGCGCCAGTTCCTTCAGCACCGCCTTGAGGCGCTCCTCGAATTCGCCGCGATACTTCGCCCCGGCGAGCAGCGCCGCCATGTCGAGCACCAGCACGCGCTTGGATTTCAGGCTTTCGGGGACTTCGCCGTTGATGATGCGCTGTGCCAGCCCCTCGACGATCGCCGTCTTGCCGACGCCGGGCTCGCCGATCAGCACCGGGTTGTTCTTGGTGCGCCGCTGCAGGATCTGGATCACGCGCCGGATCTCGTCGTCGCGGCCGATCACGGGGTCGAGCTTGCCCTGGCGCGCGCGCTCGGTCAGGTCGAGCGCGTACTTGGCGAGCGCGCGGCGCTGCGACTCGTCGGCCTGCGAGCCCACGCTCGCCCCGCCGCGCACCTGCTCGATCGCCTTCTCGAGCGCCTTGCGTTCGACGCCGGCCTGCTTGAGCAGCCTGCCCGTCTCGCCCTTGTCCGCACAGGCGGCGAGCAGGAACAATTCCGAGGCGATGAACTGGTCGCCGCGCTTCTGCGCTTCCTTGTCGGCGACGTTGAGCAGGTTGCCGAGTTCGCGCGAGACGTGCACTTCGCCGGGCGTGCCTTCCACCTTGGGCAAGCGCGCGATCGCCTGCCGCAGCGACTGCTGCAGCGACGCGGCGTTGCCGCCCGCCTTGGCGATGAGCGCGCCGGCACCGCCCTCTGCCTGCCCGAGCAGCGCCGCCAGCAGGTGCTGGGGCTCAATCGATTGGTGGTCCTGCCCGACGGCGAGACTTTGCGCCTCGGCGAGGGCCTCCTGCAGCTGGGTGGTGAACTTGTCGAAGCGCATGGCCTTGATTCCCGGAAGGAATTCTCGCGTTCAGATGGGGGCGCCGGCAACCAGTTCAAGGCTCGCCTTGCCAGCGGCGACGAAATGGGGTCAGAGTAGGCCCTGCCGGCTTGCCGCGCGCCGGTTCCGGCCCCATCCTCAGCCTTCATGGAAAAGCCCACCCAGCTCAACCTCGCCTACTTCGTCTTCGCGCTGGTCGCGATCCTGCTGCTGCAGCAGTGGTGGACCACCGCGCAGCAGACCGAGGTCGTGCCCTATAGCGAGTTCGAGAAGCTGCTGGCCGAAAACCGCATCGAGGAGGTGCTGGTGTCGGACCAGCGCATCATCGGCAAGCTGAAGGCACCGGAGGGCGGCAAGACGGTCGCCGTGGCGAATCTGGTGCAGCCCGATCTCGCCGAGCGGCTGTCGAAGTTCGGGGTCAAGTACACCCGCGTGCAGGAGAGCACCTGGTTGCGCGACCTGCTGTCGTGGATCGTGCCCGCGCTCGTGTTTTTCGGCGTCTGGTACTTCCTGGTGCGGCGCTTCGCCAGCCAGCAGGGCCTCGGCGGCTTCATGAACGTCGGCAAGAGCCGCGCCAAGGTCTATGTCGAAAAGCAGACCGGGGTCACGTTTGCCGACGTCGCGGGGGTGGACGAGGCCAAGGACGAGTTGAAGGAAATCGTCCAGTTCCTCAAGGATCCGCAGAAATACGGCCGGCTCGGCGCGCACATCCCGAAGGGCGTGCTGCTGGTCGGGCCGCCGGGAACCGGCAAGACCTTGCTCGCGCGCGCGGTCGCCGGCGAGGCCGGCGTGCCGTTCTTCTCGATATCCGGATCGGAGTTCGTCGAGATGTTCGTAGGGGTGGGCGCCGCGCGCGTGAGGGATCTCTTCGAGCAGGCGCGGCAGAAGGCCCCGGCCATCATCTTCATCGACGAGCTCGATGCGCTCGGCCGTGCGCGCGGCAGCTTCGGACTGGGTGGCCATGACGAGAAGGAGCAGACGCTCGCCCAGCTGCTCGCCGAACTGGACGGCTTCGATCCTTCGATCGGCGTGGTGCTGCTCGCCGCCACCAACCGCCCCGAGATCCTGGACCCGGCGCTGTTGCGCGCGGGACGCTTCGACCGCCAGGTGCTGGTCGATCGGCCCGACAAGAAGGGCCGCATCCAGATCCTGCAGGTGCACATCAGGAAGATCCGGCTCGCACCCGAGGTCGACCTCGAGCAGATCGCGGCGCTGACGCCGGGCTTTTCCGGCGCCGATCTCGCCAACCTGGTCAACGAGGCGGCCTTGCTTGCGACGCGGCGCGCCGGCGAGTCGGTGACGCTGGACGACTTCACGCATGCGGTCGAGCGCATCGTCGCCGGCCTGGAGAAGAAGAACCGGCTGCTGAACGAGAAGGAGCGCCGCGTGGTGGCGTATCACGAGATGGGCCATGCGCTGGTGGCGATGTCGCTGCCCGGAGCCGACCCGGTGCACAAGATCTCCATCATTCCGCGCGGCGTCGGCGCGCTGGGTTACACCATCCAGCGCCCCACCGAGGACCGCTTCCTCATGACGCGCGAGGAGCTGGAAAACAAGATGGCGGTGCTGCTCGGCGGCCGCGCCGCCGAGGAAGCGGTGTTCGGGCATCTCTCGACGGGTGCGGCCGACGACCTGGTCAAAGTCACGGGGATCGCGCGCAGCATGGCGATGCGCTACGGCATGGTCGGCACGCTCGGCCACGTCGCCTACGAGGAGGAGCGCGCGCCCTTCCTCGAGGTCCCCGGCGTGGGA
>SCUH01000280.1 GCA_004298295.1 Betaproteobacteria bacterium
CCCCGCGCTGTAATGGCGGTGCTTCTCGCCCGACCCCGAGATGATCGCGTTGACGGGTCCCGTGAGGCAGGTCGAGACGGTCCCGACCAAAGCCGTGACCATCGACCCCACGCCGCAGGCCACGGTCACCGCATTGATCGGAGGCGCGTGCCCGGCGGCGCGCAGCACGGCGGTCCCCTGCCCGTTCTGCACCACCAGCACCGTGATCGCGAGCGGCACGACGAGTTCGACCATCGCCTGCCACGACCACGCCGGCGCATAGAGATTCGGCTGCGCCATGCCGAGAGCCACGCCTGCGCTCAATTCGAAGCGGCCGAGCGCGGCGATCATCAGAGCGCCAACGGCTAGCGCCGCGATCAACGGCGGCACGCGCCGCCCGAGCGCGGGCAGCGCGCTCAGCGCCACAAACGCCGCAATCATCGGCGCCGAGATCAAGAAGTCGTCGCGTACCGCGTACACCAAGTCGAGCCCGAAACGCAGGAACACGCCCGCCACCATGCCCATGACCACCGGCATCGGCACCGCTTCCATGGCGCGCCGCACCCAGCCCGAGACGCCAAGCACCGCCATCAGGAGGCCCGTGGCGAGGAACGCGCCGATGACCTGCGGAAAACTCAGGTGCCCGAGCGCCGGGCCGACGAGCACCGTACCGGGAATGGTCCAGAAGAATACGAGCGGCTGCCGGTAGATCCAGCAGAAGGCGATGCTGATCAGGCCATTGACGAAAAAGGAGCCGAAAATCCAGGACGACAGGTCCGCGGCCGAGAGTCCGCCGCGCGTGCCCACCGCAAGGATGATCGCCACCGGTCCGGAGGCGGCAAAGATGAACGCGACCAGCGCGCTGACGAAGTAGGTGCCGCCGAAATCGGCGAGCGCCTCGCGCAGCGTCGCGGGAGGCGCGCCGGGCTTCTCCAGACCGATCAGTGCAGGCGCTCGAAAATCGCGGCGATGCCCTGGCCGCCGCCAATGCACATGGTGACGAGGCCGTAGCGCTTGTGCGTGCGCTCCAGCTCGTACAGCGCCTTCACCGTCAGGATGCAGCCGGTGGCGCCGATCGGATGGCCGAGCGCCACCGCGCCGCCATTGGGATTCACCTTCGCCGGATCGAGTCCGAGGTCCCGGGTCACCGCCATCGCCTGCACGGCGAACGCCTCGTTCGATTCGATCACGTCCATGTCGGCGGGCTTGAGGCCCGCTTTCTCGAACACGCGCCGCACCGCCGGGATCGGTCCGAGTCCCATCATTTCCGGCTCGACGCCGGCGTGCGCGTAAGCCATCAGCCGTGCCAGCGGCCTGAGGCCTGCCTTCTGCGCCGCGCCGGCCTCCATCATCACGATGGCGGCCGCCGCGTCGTTGATCCCGGAAGCGTTGCCCGCGGTGACCGTGCCGTCCTTCCTGAACGCCGCTTTCAGCTTCGCCATGTCCTCGAGCCTGACGTCCTTGCGCACGTGCTCGTCGCGCGTGAACTGCTCGACGCCCTTGCGCGTCTTCAGCTCGACCGCGACGATCTGGCTCTCGAACCAGCCCTGCGCGAGGGCGTTCGCCGCGCGGCGGTGCGATTCGACCGAGAACGCGTCCTGCTGCTCGCGCGTGTAGCCGTACTTCGCGGCGATGTTTTCCGCGGTCACACCCATGTGGCCGTGGCCGAAGGGATCGTGCAGCGCACCGGTCATCGCATCCACGATCGCGGCGTCGCCCATGCGCTGGCCCCAGCGCCCGGTGGGCAGGAAGTACGCCGCGCGGCTCATGCTCTCGGCGCCGCCGCCCACCACGCAGTCGGTGTCGCCGAGCAGGATGTGCTGCGCCGCCGACACGATCGCCTGCAGTCCCGAGCCGCACAGCCGGTTCACCGTGAGACAGGGCGTGCCGACCGGCAGGCCCGCATCGACCGCCGCCACGCGCGACAGATACATGTCCCGCGCTTCGCCGTGGATCACGCTGCCCATCACGACGTGGCCGACCGCTGCCGGGTCGATCTTCGCCCGCGCTACGGCTTCCTTGATGGCAATCGAGCCGAGGCGCGTCGCCGGGAATTCCTTGAGCGAACCGCCGTAATCGCCGATCGCGGTGCGGGCGCCGCTCACCACCACCACTTGCCGCTGGCTCATCGCGTCTCCCGCCTCAGCCCTGCTTCGGCGGCTCGTTCTTCGACGGCTCGGTCCTGCCCTGCGGCGTCTGAAAGCCGGGAAAGTTGAACCCCGAAAACAGGTTGCGCGCCTGGCTCTGCATCTGCTCCTGGAACTGCGCGAACACCTTCTGGCTCTGCTCCATGTAGGCCTGCATCAGGCTCTGCATCGCCGGCCCCTGCAGGCTCATGAACTGGCTCCACAGCTCCTGCGAAGCGCGCGAGTTGTCGCCGTACACCTTGTGCGACTGGTCCTGCAGCGCCTTCTGGATCTGCTGGAACGCGGCCAGGTTCTTCTCCAGGTAGGAACCCATGAAACCCTGCATCGCGCTGCCGTAGGCGCGGATCATCTGCGACAGCAAATCCGATGAGAACATCGGCACGCCGCCGGACTCTTCCTCGAGGATGATCTGCAGCAGGATCTGGCGCGTCAGGTCGTCGTTCGACTTGGCGTCGATGACCTGGAAGTCCTCCTGCTTCAGCACCATCTGCTTGACGTCCGCGAGCGTGATGTAGCTCGAGGTCTTGGTGTCGTACAGCCGGCGGTTGGGGTATTTCTTGATCAGGCGGACCTGATTGTCCATGACGTGCGCCTCTTTTCGAACCTGCGCCCTGCGGCGCAGACCTTCAGTACATGTGCTGGCCGCCGTTGATCGAAATGTTGGCGCCGGTGACGAACGCGGCTTCCTCGGAGCACAGATAGATGATCAGACCGGCCACTTCGTCGGGCTTGCCGAGCCGCCCGACGGGGATCTGCGGCAGGATCTTGGAATCGAGGATTTCCTTCGGGATCGCGGTCACCATCTTGGTGCCGATGTAGCCCGGCGAGATGGTGTTGACGGTGACCCCCTTCTTGGCCACCTCGAGCGCCAGCGCCTTGGTGAAGCCGTGGATGCCCGCCTTCGCCGCCGAGTAGTTGGTCTGCCCGAAGGCGCCCTTCTGGCCGTTGACCGAGGACACGTTGATGACGCGGCCCCAGGTCCGCTCCAGCATGCCGTCCATCACCTGCTTGGTCATGTTGAAGCAGGAATCGAGGTTGGTGCGCATCACGGCGTCCCAGTCGGGCTTGGTCATCTTCTTGAAGGTCATGTCGCGCGTGATGCCGGCGTTGTTCACCAGGATGTCGATCGTGCCGCAATCCTTCTGGATCTGCGCGCACTTCGCGGCGCAGTCGTCGTAATCGACCACGTCCACCGGATAGGCGGCGAACGCATAGCCGCGGCCCTTCATCTCCTCGAGCCAGGACTTGTACTTGGTGTTGGACGGCGAATAGGTCACCACCACGCGGTAGCCGGCGTCGGACATCTTGGTCGAGATCGTTTCTCCCAGCCCG
>SCUH01000281.1 GCA_004298295.1 Betaproteobacteria bacterium
CAGCCCGAACACCGAAGTCGGCAGCTCGAGCGGCCGGGCGTGGATGTGCGCGTCCTCGGGCGAGTCGTGCAGGATGTGGTCGAACTGGATGTCGTCGATCTTGGCGATGGCGCAGATGTCCCCCGGCACCGCCTCGCTGATTTCGACCTGCGTCTTGCCGCGCAGCAGGTAGAGATGGCCGGCCCTGATCGGTTTGCGGCCCTCGCCTACGTAGAGCTGCGATGCCGGCGTGATGCGGCCCTGGTGCACGCGGAACACCGCGACGCGCCCGATGTAGGGATCGATCTCGACCTTGATGACATGCGCGAGCACGTGCATCGCCGGATCGGGCGCGGCGGTCAGCTCGGTCTGGGTGCCGTCGGCGGCGACGTTCACGTAGACGGGCGGGTTGCCCTCCGCGGGGTTGGGCAGCAGCTTCACGATCACCTCGAGCAGTTCGGCGATCCCGGCGCCGGTGCGCGCCGAGGTGAACACCACCGGGATCAGATGCCCTTCCCGGAGCGCGCGCTCGAGGGGGTCGTGCAGCTGCTCGGGCGAGATCTCGCCCTGCTCGAGGTACAGCTCCATCAGCTTCTCGTCCACCTCGACCACCTGCTCGACGAGCCGGCGGTGGGCTTCCTCGACGGACGAGAAATCGGCTTCCCCGGAGGGCGCGAAGAAACAGTCCGACACCTTGCGGGCGCCGTCCGCGGGCAGGTTGAGCGGCAGACATTCCTTGCCGAAAGCGGCCTGGATCCGCTCCAGCAGCACCGGCAGGTCCACGTTCTCGGCATCGATTTTGTTGACCACGATCAAACGGTCGAGGCCGCGCTTCGCCGCCCAGTGCATGAAGCGCCCGGTCATCATCTCGAGGCCGTTCTGGGCGTTGATGACGATGGCGGCGGTCTCCACCGCGGCCAGTGCCGGCAGGCTGTGGCCGAGAAAATCCGGGTAGCCGGGGGTGTCCAGCAGGTGGATGCGGTGTCCGCTCGCCTCGAAGCTCGCGACCGCGAGCTTGAGCGAATGCTGCAGCGACTTTTCCAGCGGCGTGTAGTCGCACACGGTAGTGCCGCGCTCGACGCTGCCCGCGGCGGGCACGGCGCCCGAGCGCGCGAGCAGCGCCTCGGCCAGCGTGGTCTTGCCCGACCCCGACTGGCCGACGAGCGCGATGGTCCTGATGGTTTCGGTGGAATGCTTGCCCACGGTGGTAGCTCTCCGGAAAGGGAAAAAGCGTCTGCGGCGCCTTCGGCCGGAGTTATAGCAGCAACCGGGCGCATGCGGGAAGACGGGGGCGGTCCGTCCGGCCAGGCTGCGGTTGGTCCGGCGCGATTGCGGGTCCGTCGCATCGCGGGCGACAGTCCGTGCGCCATGGGGGGATAATCGCGCCCTGCTCAAGAAGGGGCCTTGGGAATGACGCTTCGGGGGAGATGGTGGACCGTGCTGGGCGTGGCGGGGCTCGCGCTGATCATCGGCGTCGCGGCCTTTGCGGCCGCCCGGCGCAAGGCCGAGGCCGAGGCCGCCAAGAAAACCGATCGCCCGCCGCTCGAATTCACGCAGCGCGACGTGGTGCGGCTGCAGCCGCACCGGATTGCGGTGCAATGGGTGGTGCCGGGCACGGTGCAGGCGATTTCCCAGGCCACCGTGCGGGCGAAACTGGCGGCGGAGGTGAAGCGCGTGCTGGTGCGCGAGGGCGAGCGCGTCGCCGCGGGACAGGTGGTGGCGGAGTTCGACACGGCGCCGATGCGCGCCCAGCTCGCCGAGCGCGCCGCGGCGCTCGACTCGGCGCGCGCCCAGCTCAGCACCACCGAGCGCACGCGCCAGACCAACGCCAAGCTGGTGAAGCAGAACTTCATCTCGCAGAACGCGTTCGACGCTGCGGACAGCGCGCATCAGGGCCAGCTCGCCGCAGTCGCCATGGCGCAGGCGCAGCTCGAACAGAGCCAGCTGCAGCTGAACGACGCCGTGGTGCGCTCGCCGATCGCGGGCATCGTAGCCAAGCGCCACGTGCAGCCGGGCGAGAAGGTGGGCTTCGACGCGCCGCTGGTCGCGATCGTGGATCTGTCGCAGCTCGAGGTGCAGGCCCAGGCTTCGGTCGGCGACATTGCGGGCATCCGGGCCGGCATGCCGGCCGAGGTCGACATCGAGGGCCTGCCGGAGCGCAGGTTTGCCGGACGCGTCGAGCGCATCAATCCGAGCGCCGAGCCGGGCACGCGCACCATCAACGTGTACGTCGCGCTGCGCAACGACGAGGCGCTGCTCAGGACCGGCATGTTCGCGCGCGTTCACCTGAGCCGCGCGCTGCCGCATGAATCCCCGACCCTGCCGCTGTCGGCGCTGCGCGGCGACCACGGCCAGCACCACGTCTGGGTGCTGGAGGGCGGCAAGCTGCTGCGCCGCAACGTGGTCGCGGGCGCGCGCGATGAACGCGCGCAGCGCGTCGAAATCGCCTCCGGCCTGACGGCCCGCGAGCTCGTGATCGCGACCAAGTTCGACAATCTCCAGGACGGACTGGCCGCCCGGCTGGCGGGCGCGCAGCCGGGTGCGACGGTCGCGGAGCGCGAAGCGCCCAAACCCGCCGCGACCAACTAGGGGGAGGCACGCCATGTGGATGACGCGCGTCGCCATCAACCACCCGGTGTTCGCGACCATGGTGATGGTCGCGCTCACGGTGCTCGGGATCTTTTCCTACCAGCGGCTGCGCGTCGAGGCCATGCCGGACGTGCGCCCGCCGTTCGTTTTCGTGCGCGTCGACTACCCGGGCGCCTCGCCCGAGCAGGTCGAAAACGACATCGCCAAGCCGATCGAGAATGCGATCAACACCGTGGCGGGCGTGAAGCGCCTGCTGTCGGCCTCCTACGAAGGCGTGAGCTATACCTGGACCGAATTCCGGCTGGAGGTCGACCAGGACCGCGTGCTGCAGGAGGTGCGCGACAAGGTGGCGCAGATTCGCGCCGCCTTTCCGCGGGACGTGAAGGATCCGGTGGTGCAGCGCGGGGGCGACGAGAACGCCGAGCCGGTGGCCTTCTACGCGCTGCGGGGCGAGGGCTTGACGCAACGCGAGCTGACCACGCTCGCCGAACAGGTGGTGCAGAAGGGGCTGGAACGCGTCAACGGCGTCGGCCGGGTGGCGCTGAGCGGAACGGTGACGCGCCAGATCCAGGTGCGCATCGACCCGGTGCGGCTGACGGCCGTCGGGCTGACGGTCGAGCAGGTGGTGAGCGCGTTGCGCAGCGCCAACGTCAGCGTTCCGGTGGGCTCGATCGCGAACGACACCGCGGAGGCGATCGTGCGCGTCGACGGGCGCATCGGCGCGCCGCGGGACTTCGGCCGGATCATCGTGGCGCGCAAGGGCGGGGTGCCGATCCTGCTCGCGCAGATCGCCGAGGTCGCCGACACCGAGCGCGAGCGCACGTCGATCGCGCGCATCAACGGCAGCCCGGCGATCGGCTTCCAGGTGTTCAAGGCGCAGGACGCCAACATCGTCGAGGTCGGCCGCAACCTCAGGGCCGCGGCCGAGACCGTGCGCAAGCAGCTGCCGGGCGGCGCCGAACTGCGCCTGCTGCGCGCGTCTTCGGATTTCGTCGAGCGGGCCGCCGACAGCGTCAAGCTCACGATCGTCGAGGGCGCGCTGCTCACGGTGCTGATCGTGTTCCTGTTCCTCGGCTCGTGGCGCAGCACGGTGATCAC
>SCUH01000282.1 GCA_004298295.1 Betaproteobacteria bacterium
TCGAGGCGCTGCTCGACGGCATCGCGCGCGAGGCGCTCGGGCTCAGGAAATAGCCTGGTAGTACAGGTTCTGCGGGTGGCGCGCCTCGGCGAAGAAAGACCAGCGCTCGGCGAGCAGCCCGGCAAACTGCACCGCCAGCGCGGCTGACGGCAGTCCCAGCGCGAGCAGCGCCGCCGGCGCGGCAAACGCGGCGCCGGCGAAAAACCACTTCACCAGGGTGAGCCGCGCGAGCGTCGAGCCGTGGAAGAATTCGCGCGTGTTGAACGAACCGCCCATCGCGCCCTGCGCCTTCTGCGCGATTTGCGGATGCTTCACCCCGATCGCGGTCTGCAGGTTGGAACGCGGCCGCAGCCGCGCGTTGCGCACCAGCGTCGCCGCTCGCGACAGCGCGGCCAGCGCCAGCGCGATCAGCGCCGCCACCCGGTAGCCCGGCTCGAGCGCGCGGTCGAACCAGCCCGCGAGCGCGGTCGCCGCGGTCAGGCCCGATGCGCCGCCCAGAAGGAGGAAATTCAGCACCGTCAGCGGACTGTGCCACTCCTGCAGGAACTTGAGGCAGGCGTAGATCATCCCGGTGCAGATGTAGAGCGCAAGGCACACCGCCGCGGCGAGCGCGCCGGCGATGAGCGCCGCCTGCAGCAGGCCGAGCCAGTGCAGCGCCCCGTACACGGCGACCAGCGCCGTGAACAGCGGCAGCGCGATCACTTCGCGCGCGAGCCACGAGGTGCGCCACATCGCCGCCGAGCGCCAGGCGCGCTCCGGCCGCCCGAGATGGAAGAAGGACGCCGCGAGGCCGGCGCCGGCGAGCGCGAGCGACCCCGCCACCGCTGCGGCGACGAACAGCGGCGCGAGCGACGCCCGGCCGCGAGCGGCGTCGTAGAGGTCCGCGCCATACAGCGCCAGGAACAGGCCCTGCCCGGCACCGAGCAGCGTTGTCAGCAGGACGACCGACCAGGCGGGACGCATCTCGGCCCTCGCCTCACCAGCTCGTGACGTCGTCGAGCGCCGGCTCGCCGGTCGCCGGCTTGGGCAGCAGGCCATCGACCTTGAGCGGGTTGTCGAAGCGCTGCAGGTCTTCCTCGCGCAGTTTCGCCTGGGTGCGCCGGCGCGGCAGGTAGTGGTTCGCAGGATGCGTGCCCCACTCGGGCATCAGCGCATAGCCGCCCTGCTCGCGGATCGCGATCGAAACTTCCGATTGCGGATCGTGGATGTCGCCGAACAGGCGCGCGCTGGTGGGGCATGCGAGCACGCAGGCCGGCTTGCGGTCGCGTTCGGCAAGCGACGCGTCGTAGATGCGGTCCACGCACAGCGTGCATTTCTTCATCACTTTCTGCGCTTCGTCCAGCTCGCGCGCGCCGTAGGGGCAGGCCCAGGCGCAGTACTTGCAGCCGATGCACTTGTCGTAGTCCACCAGCACGATGCCGTCCTCGGCGCGCTTGTGGGAGGCGCCGGTCGGACACACCGGCACGCAGGGCGGATCCTCGCAATGCAGGCAGGACTTGGGGAAATGCACCGTCTGCGTGTGCGGAAACTCGCCCACCTCGAAGGTCTGCACGCGATTGAAGAACGTGCCGCTCGGATCCTTGCCGTAAGGATTCTGATCCGACAAGGGGCCAGCCTCGCCCTGGGTGTTCCATGCCTTGCAACTGGTGACGCAGGCGTGACAGCCCACGCAGACGTTCAGATCGATGACCAGCGCGAGTTGCGTCATGTGCGCGCTCCCGCACCCGGTGCGGCGCCGAGCGCATCGAACTCGGGCCACGAGCGCTTCGGCTCGTCCGTCCCGGCGGGATAGATGCGCACGCGCACGTCGTACCAGCCCGCCTGGCCGGTCACGGGATCGGAGTTCGAGACTCGCGCGCCGCCGGGCTGCGGCAGTTCATCGCTGATGAGATGGTTGAGCAGGAACCCCTGGCGCGACTCGTTCGCGTCCGGCGCCAGCGCCCAGGCGCCCGGCGCCTTGCCGATCGCGTTCCAGGTCCACACCGTGCCCGGCTCCACCGCTTCGCTGAAGCGCGCCATGCAGCGCACCTTGCCCCATTGCGATTCGACCCAGATC
>SCUH01000283.1 GCA_004298295.1 Betaproteobacteria bacterium
CTGGTACGCATCGCCGACGCGCAAGTCTCCGAACGCAGGCGCGTTTTGGTCCCACGCAACCGAGTGCGCCCCCGACCAGTGCCCATACGGCATGGCACCAATTTCCAGGGCCATTCTTATGCCGGCCCCGGTGTTAAAGCGCGTGCCGCGCACCTTCGCGAGGTCCCAGTTGGCGCCGAGATAGCGCGCCCGCATTTCGGCGTTCGACTCGAATCCGCCGCAAGCCAGGACGACCGAACCTGCGACAAATTCGTGTGTCTGGCCGCGATGCCGCACACGGACGCCACGCACGCCGTAGTCATCGCACAGAAGCGCGATGGCCGGAGTCTCGTAGAAGATCCTGACACCCTTGCGCTCGGCCGTGCTGAGCAGCGCCTCCACCAGCCCGGGTCCGCCACCCCATACCTCGCACGACACACCGCCCCAAAATTTGAATTTACCCTCGACGCGGAACGCCTGGCGCCCTAGGCTAGGTTGGAAGCGGATCCCCTGAGTACGCATCCATTGAAGCGTCGGGCGGCTCCGCGTGACGAGCACCTCGCACAGGTCCATGTCAGTCCGAAATTCGGTAACGCGGAACATGTCGTCATAGAACTCCGCCTCCGTATACGAACCGAGGTCGACGCTAGTAAGATCGGCTTCAGATAATGGCCCGGCCACGGATGCGTATTCGTCAACCGTCGCGTAGGCGAAACGCATCGCGCCAGCCGTGTATGTGCTATTTCCACCGCGCTCCTCGACGGGCGCGCTCTCGACCATGATCACGTCGGCGCCGCTGTCCCGCGCCGCCAGTGCGGCGCAGGCCGCCGCATTTCCGGCTCCCACCACGACGACGTCAGCGCTAGTTCCGACGTCAGCGCTAGTTCTATTCCCTGACACTTTATATCCCTTCCTTAGAAAGCGCGGACACCAGTGCATGAACGCTCGTGCGGCGTGCATGGACGTACCCCGACATGATGAGTCGCGCGGTTCTCTGGATCACGGCACTCTCGATTCGTTGCCCAGTCTCCCGGTCAGGCACGACTCTGCTGGACACATGGAGCACGCCACTGGGATGGCCGACCCGCAGCTCGCCTTTCGTCCCTCCCGCACATTCTGCAACTACGCTGCCTGGCACCGCAGCGGCGACTGCTACGCATACCGCCCCTGTGACTGCGAGGGCCTTGTGGGGCCGCTGCATCGCGAGCTGTCGCGCACACAAGTCCATTGAATGCGCCTGTGCTTCCGTGCCGTCGCTGGTCAGATAACTTTGAGGCGGCGAAACCATCATTACGCGCGGCACATTCGGCGACTGCTTCCGCGCGAGTTCCCGGGTTCGCGCCAATCCGAGTACGGTGGCAGCCCAGCCTCTTACGCCTTCGAGCCGCTCCATGAGCCGCGAATTTGCTCTCAAAGCGTCCGGCAATTCAGTTCCCGACGTACCAAGCTCCCGGGCATCCACAAACACGAACGGAGTAGCGGCGTCGACAAGCGAGACTTTGATGTGCAATCCGTTCACCTCGATGACGTCCGCAGCCGCTCCTGTCGGTAAGAGCTTTCCGGACACGGACCCCGCGCAGTTGCCGAAATCGAGGTAAACCGGCGCCCCGCTGCCTGGCACGCCCGGAATGGTGCATGTGCCGTCCCAATTTGGCCGTCCGCCCGCGGTTGGAACGCGCGCCGTGATAATTTGGCGCGTGTTCGTCGTATAGATTCGAATGAGAGTTTCCGGTTCGACAGGGGACACCAGCCCTTTCAGCAGCGCGAAAGGTCCTACGGCAGCCAACATGTTGCCGCAATTACCGCCGGTGGAAACTTTTGCCTCACCAATGCCGACCTGGCAGAAGGTGTAGTCGACGTCGGCGCCGGGTGTGCCCGAGCGCCCTACGATGGCGGCTTTGCTCGTCAGCGGGTCAGCGCCGCCAATGCCGTCAATCTGGCGCTCATCGGGCGAGCCGTAGCACGCAAGCAATACCGCCTGACGCTCGACAGGATCGGCTGGGAGATCGTCTTCCAGGAAAAAACCCCCGCGACTAGACCCTCCCCGCATGAACAGGCACGGAATCGCAAGCTGCGAGTCGTCGGGCGCCATCGCGGGCTTCGATGCCTCCATGCCTATGCCGCCCGCAGTACAGGTCCCGTCTTGATGACTGTGGCACGCGGTACGGCGGAAGCATTCGGCAGTTGATCGAGCTTCATCAGCATCTCGGCGACGCGTCTGGCATGCGCCTCTTCTATGACCATGGTCGTCATGGCGAAGTATTTGCGCTCGAGGTCATCCTCCGAGAGCGGATTAGTCGGTTCGCCTTTCGGCTCCTTGCTGCTTAGCTCGACCGTACGTCCATCGGTAAGCGCGATGCGAAGGTCAGCCTGGCGACCCGTTACCCCGTAAGCTGGCTCCTGCCTAACCTGTACGCGCGTGGCTTTTTCGTGGATTTCCCGGTTCTTGAAGCCGTCCCAGTACTCCTTCAATCCATTATTGCCAACCGCAAGAGCGAGCGCCACGCTGAATTCGGTACTTCCCATTGCTGCGTTGAGATTTACCGCTTTGGGTTTGGACGCTTGCCGGATTGCCAACTCGCTCATCCCTACCGTACAACTCTCCAGGTCTGAGAGTCGAACACCGTTCTCGTGGAACGCGCGCTGGGCGAGGTCGATCGGTCCATGTGCATAACGGCACGCCGCGTGAGGCTTGAAACCAACCTCCATGATCGCCCACCGCCGCCCGAGATCGTCCCCGAACTCCTCCATCTTCACCTCATTCGTAAACGCATTGAAGAACCCCTCCTTCGATTCGAGCGCCATGCGCGGTCCAGTGTAGCCGCGGGACGCCATGACACCTGCCAGCACCCCGTTGAAAGCCGCTTTGCCTGGGCTGAACGGCTTGGCCATGCATGCATCGTCGAGGTATGACTGAATTCCGGCCGATTGCATCGCAGCCAAGCCGATGGCCCAGGCAATCGCTTCGGTATCGCACCCGAGCAGCCTGGCCGTTGCGGCCGCGGCCCCCAGCGTGGAAACGGTACCCGTTGTGTGATAGCCGCGCTGCCGATGTCCGGGATTAATCGCCTTGGCAACCCGGATTGCAATCTCATACCCGCCCACGAGCGCCGCCACGACATCCCGCCCGCTGACATTGGAGATCTCCGCAGCCGCGAAAATCGATGGCACCAGCACCGAGCCCGCCTTGATGAGCCCGCTCCCATGCGCGTCGTCGAGCTCAATTCCGTGCCCCAACATCGCGTTGCACAGGGCCGCATGAGGCGCCGGCACCTTAGTGCCATAGCCGACGATGGTTGACTGCGGCGCGCCTTGCCAGGAGGTAACTAGTTCCACCATCCGACGGGCCGGCTCACTGATGGCGGACGCCGCCAGCTGATTGCCAACGCCGTCGCGCAGAATTAGCTTGGCCTTGTTCTGGACCTCAGCCGGAAGATCTTCATAACGAAGCTCCGCCATGTGCTTGGCAAAGCGTAAGGTGAGCCCGTCCAACCGTTTGCGGTCATATGCCATTCGGACAAATCCTTTACTAGTAGTTGCTGACGCTACTACGTATTATTATGCTGTCGGCAAGATGTTGCAAGTCCCCATGAAAGGAAACGGAACGCACGACGCCGTGGACTCGATAGAGCGACGAATGCAGCGCGCCGTTGCGACAGGGAAACCAGACCGCATGGAATCCAACTGTGTGCGCCTGTTCACCGTCGCTCCACGCGCCCTAGGTCCTAGGTATTAGCTATGAATTTAGGCACGCCCTCACGTCACTTACGGGTCGAAGGTGCAATCTGAGCCATCGAACTCGGCCACTTCTGCATCGCTCAGTGACAGAGCAAGCGTCCAGCACGTAAACTGGAAAGGTATGGGAACGCAAACGAATAGCCCGCCCATGGCTATCTCTCGCCGACAAAATCTTGAGGCTGACTTGAAGGCCTTAGGATTTGGGGAGTACGAAGCAAGAGCCTATCTACTATTGCTGCAGTCGGGACCGTCGACCGCCTATCAGGTTAGCAAGTCGACTGGCATGCATAGGGCCAACGCGTACAAAGTGCTTGAAAGTCTTGCGGCAAAAAAAGTTGTTCAACCGGTGTCGGAGGAACCCACCCGATACGTTGCCGTCGATCCACAGGTCTTGCTTCATGGCATCGCACGAAAAACGCAAGAACGGTGCGATAACCTGGCCAAATCCCTCTCAACATTAACTCAATCGAGACATGAGGGCGATGATCATGTTTGGACCATTACCGGCAAAGAGGACTTAGCCGCCACAATCAATGAATTGATAGCTACGGCCCGGAATCACATCTGGATAAAAACGGCTGAGTGGCTATTGCAGCCATTCGAGCCCGCCCTTAAAGAAGCCGCTAAGCGTGGCGTAAAGATTCTAATTATTTTCTTCGGCACAAATCCCGAGCGGTTTAAGTTTGGGCCTAATGTGACAGTGTACTTGCATGAGGGCAACGGGATTCCTGTCGGCAATGCCAACCATCTCATCACTATTACCCGAGATTTTGAAGAGGCTGTGGTTGGTTACGTGGCGGATGTTTCGTATGCTGCGCACACGAGAAGCCGTCCCGTCGTCGTTCTAGCTGACACGCTGATACGACACGAGATTTACTTCGCCGAAATCTTCAAGCACTTTGGCACGTCAATTCAAGAAACCTTTGGCCCTGCCATTATCAAGCTCCGGCGTAAGTACCTTCCGAAAGCGCAGGCGCAGCTTTGGATTCGCATGGTGAACGACAAGCGATAGCTGCCCAATTAATACTGAGTTCGTCCAAAACTTAGACACTACCCCAATGCCACTCCCCCTAATGGATGACCGTGAGGTCCTAGACAACTAATGAGCGTACCTTTCGCTTCGGTTCGAGTAAGGCGCGCTTGTGGATTCGTGATCTTGAGTAAGACCCCGGTTAACTCCGTCGCTGAACCTTTGGTTGGTCGGATGCGGGTCGTGCTCTTGAGAAGCTTCGAATGCACTGCGCGCAGCAGGTAGTCAGGTATTTCTTTCCTTATGTACATCTAGCAGTCTGGCGGCAAGAATTTCAAAAACCTAAGCCGAAGGGCAGAAAGGTTTCGCGTAAATCCTGACGTTGCAAGTCGCACTTGAACAGGCCATCAAAGGGCGTTTCTCACAAGTCTTGTGTCGCTGCCACATTTAGCCGCACCATCGTGAAAACGCTTCTGACCAAACTGATATAGCAGCCTCGCAGGATCAAAACGTCGCATCCAGCCGCCGGTACTGGATCGCCTCGGCCAGTTGCGGCGTGCTGATGGCATCGATTCCCTCCATATCGGCGATGCTGCGCGCCACCCGCAGCACGCGGTGATACGCGCGCGCCGAGAGGGACAGTTTCGCGATCGCTTCCTTGAGCAGTCGCTCGGCGGCGCCATCGAGTGCGCAGTACTGAGCGGTTTCCTTTGCCTGCAGCCAGGCGTTGGGCTTGCCCTGGCGCGCGAGCTGGCGTTCACGCGCCGCGCACACGCGCGCACGCACGCAAGCCGTGGTTTCTCCCTCGCTGGTGCCCAGCAGCTCAGCATCGCGCGGCCGTGGCACCTCCACCTTGAGGTCGATGCGATCCAACAGCGGCCCCGAGATCCGCCGTCGGTAGCGCAGCACCTGGTCGGGCGTGCAGCGGCAGCGCCCCGCGGCATCGCCCAGATAACCGCAGGGGCAGGGATTCATCGCGGCGACGAGCTGGAACTGCGCCGGAAAGCGGCACTGCCGCGCGGCACGCGCGATCGCGATCGAGCCCGATTCGAGCGGCTCGCGCAAGGCTTCCAGAGCATCGCGCGGGAACTCCGGCATCTCGTCGAGAAACAGCACGCCATGATGCGCGAGCGAGACCTCGCCCGGGCGCGGCGGGTTGGCGCCGCCGACCAGCGCGGCGCTCGAGGCGCTGTGGTGCGGGGCCCTGAACGGCCGTTGCGCCCAGCGCGCGGCGTCGAACCCCAGACTCGATGCCGAATGCACCGCGGCGGCTTCGAGCGCTTCGCGTTCGCGCATCGGCGGCAGAATGCCGGGCAATCGGGCTGCGAGCATCGACTTGCCGGTTCCCGGTGGACCGATCATGAGCAGCGCGTGTGCGCCGGCTGCGGCGATTTCGAGGGCGCGCTTCGCCTGCGCCTGGCCCTGGACATCAGCCAGCTCGAGGTAAGCGGGTGCGACCTCGTCGGGGCCTCTGGTTTGCGGCGCTAGCGGCGCCTCGCCCGCAAGGTGGGCGCACACTTCGAGCAACGTAGCCGCCGGCAGGACGCGCGCCCGCGAGGCCAGCGCGGCTTGGGCGGCACTCGGCCGCGGCAGCACGAAGCTGCGTCCGGCGCGGGCGGCGCCGAGCGCCATGGCGAGCGCGCCCCGCACCGGGCGCAACTCGCCGGTGAGCGACAGCTCGCCTGCAAATTCGTGCCCTTCCAGAGCTCCCGGTTTCAGCTGCCCGCTGGCCGCCAGGATGCCGAGCGCGATCGGCAGATCGAAGCGGCTCGAATCCTTGGGCAGGTCGGCGGGCGCGAGGTTGACGGTGATGCGCCGTGCCGGGAACTCGAAGCGCGCCTGGTTGAGCGCCGCGCGTACGCGGTCCTTGGCCTCGCGCACTTCGGCATCGGGCAGGCCGACGATGTTGAACGACGGCAGGCCCGGCCCGAGATGGACTTCAACAGTCACTTCCGGTGCGGCAATCCCGGCGAGCGCGCGGCTCGCCACGCTGGCCAGCGGCATCGATCCCTCCCCAGCGCAGGCAACGCGGCAGGGGGTCGCGCGGTTTACGGCGAGTTACGGCCGGCGGGGCGCGTTTCGAGTTCCGCCACGCGCGCCTCGAGCGCGGCGAGCTTGGCCTGAGCGCGCTCCAGGAGCTTCCGTTGCACCTCGAAGTCCTCGCGCGCGACCAGATCGAAGCGCTCGAAAAAAGCCGCCAGCAGGGCGCGTACGTTCTTTTCCACGTCCTGTGCAGGCGAATTGCGCAGCATCTCGTTCAGGCGAGAGCCCAATTCCTCGAACTGGCGCCGGTCGATCATGGCAGCGCCCAGTCTAGCACCCGCGTCTCAGGCGCCGATGCGCCCGAGCAGCTCGAGCAGCTTGGCGCGCTCCGCTGCCGACAGTCGCGCCGCGACGCGTTGCTCGTGGTCCGCAATGGCGCGCTTGGCCCGCGCGAGCAGGCTGCGCCCGGCCCGTGTCAGCCACACGCCGTTGGTGCGCCGGTCGGCGCCTTTGCGGCGCTCGACGAGCCGCTTGGCTTCGAGCTGATCGAGCACGCCGACCATGGTGGAGCGGTCGCGCCCGACCGCCAGCGCCAGGCGGCTCTGTGTCACTCCGGGATTGGCCTCGACCAGCAGCAGCATGCCGATGCGGCCCGGCGAGATGCCGTGGACGCTCGCGGCAAAATCGCGGAACACGGTTTGCTGCGCCAGCCGCAGGCGATAGCCGATCAGCCCCGGGAGCGGCCCCGGGTCGAGTCCGGCCGCCGGGCGCCGCTGGGTCCGCCTGCTCATATTGTTTTGATTTCAAACAATTTGCGTATCCAACAATTCGCGCTAGCATCGTATGCAAAGCGGGGTGCGCGCGCAACCGGCGCGACGGCGCACGCGTGGTCCCGGCCCTTGAGGAGTCTCACATGAACGCGGCGGAGCATTTGCTCGGTGCCGAGGCGCTCGCCCGCCATGGCGCTCGGATCGCGTTTCACTGTGAGGGCGATTCGGTCAGCTACGCCGAGTTCGCGGCGCGCGTCGAGCGCGCTGCAGCGGCGCTTGCCGCATTCGGCGTCAAGCCCGGTGAGCGGATCCTGCTGCTGCTGCGCGACACACCCGAATTCGCCGCCGCCTGGCTGGGCGCGGTGCGCGCGGGCGCGGTGGCCATCGGGCTCAACACCAAGCTCTCGGAGCAGGAATACCGCTACATCCGCACCGACAGCGAGGCGCGCCTTGCGATCATCGAGGACGTGTTCGTGCGCGCGCGGCCGGATCTCACAGCCGAGCTGGCGCGCGAAGGAAAGCTGGTAGTCGCGGGCGAAGGCTCGCCGTCCTGGCGCGAAGCGCTCGGACGCGCGCCTGCCGTGCCCGCGTTCGACGCGCGCCCGGAGCAACCGGCGTTCTGGCTGTATTCCTCCGGCACCACCGGAAAACCCAAGGGCATCATCCACAGCCACAAGGACATCCCTCCCGCGGGGCAGGTGCAGCGCGACGTTTTCGGCCTCGGGCCCGGCGACGTTGTGCTGACGACTTCAAAGCTGTTTTTTGCCTACGCGCTGGAAATGGGCTTCTTGGGTTCGCTTGCGATCGGTGCCACCTCGGTTCTCAATCCGGACTGGCCCGACATCGAACCCGTGGCGGCACTCGTTGCGCGATACTCGCCCACGGCGTTCTTCAGCGTGCCGTCGTTCTATCGCCGGCTGCTCGCGCTGCCGCCGGATCAGCTGGCGGCGTTTCGCTCCGTGCGGCGTTTCGTCTCCGCAGGCGAGCGCATGCCCGCGCCGGTGCTCGAGCAGTGGCGCCGGGCGACCGGTTGCGACATTCTCGGCGTCTACGGCATGTCGGAGACTTTCTGCGTCTGCCTGGCGACGCCGCCTGATCAGGCCACCGCGCTGCGCACCGGCAAGCCGCTCGCCGGCGTCGGCACACGGCTTCTCACTCCGGAGGGTCGCGAGGTCCCGCAGGGCGAGCCGGGCGTGCTGTGGGTCAGACATCCGGCGCTCGCGCTCGGCTACGCCAACCGTCCCGAGCAGACTGCGGCGCAGTACAAGGACGGCTGGTTCTGCACCAACGACGTCTTCGTGCGCGACGCCGACGGCTGCTTCATGCACCAGGGCCGCAGCGACGAACTGGTCAAGATCGCCGGCCAGTACGTGCAGCCGGGAGAGCTGGAGGAGGCGGTCGCCGGCGAACCGGCGATCGCCGAGGCCGTCTGCGCGCCGGTGCTGGACGCCGACGGCTTCGAGCGGCTCGCGCTTTTCGTCACCGCGCGCGGTGCCGAAGAAGCGGCCTTGAGCGCAGCGGCGCGCGCCTGCGAAGACAGGCTGCCCCGGCACAAACGGCCGAAATGGATCCGTGCCGTGAGCGAACTGCCGCGCACCGGCACCGGCAAGGTACAGCGCTTCCGCCTGCGCGAAATGCTCGAGCGCGAGCTCGCGGGCAAGGGATAGAATTCCGCTCCCCGCACTTTCCGGGCCGCTACGATGACCTACGCCATCCCCCTCTGGACCGCCCCCGCGCTGCCGATCGCCGGATCTTCCGACCTGTTCCCCGTGCGGCGCGTGTTCTGCGTCGGGCGCAACTACGTCGAGCACCAGAAGGAAATGGGCGGCGACGGCCGCGAGCAGCCGTTCTTCTTCATCAAGTCGGCGCACGCGCTCGTGCCGCAGGGCGGCACCGTGCACTACCCGCCCAAGACCGCGAACTACCACTATGAAACCGAGATGGTGGTGGCGATCGCGCGCCAGGGCCGGCGCGTCGCGGCACGCAACGCCAACCAGCACATCTTCGGCTATGCGGTCGGCCTCGACATGACGCGCCGCGATCTGCAGCAGCTCGGCAAGGACAAGGGCCGGCCGTGGGATTTCGGCAAGGATTTCGACGAAGCCGCGCCGTGCGGCATGCTGGCGCCGGCGGCGCGTATCGGCCATCCGGCGAAGGGCGCGATCTGGCTCACGGTGAACGGCAAGGAGCGCCAGCGGGCCGACCTTGCTGACATGATCTGGTCGGTGCCCGAGCAGATCGAATATCTCTCGCAGTACTACACGCTTGAACCGGGCGACCTGATATTCAGCGGCACGCCCGCGGGCGTGGGGCCGGTCAACCCCGGCGACCAGCTGCACGCCGGCATCGACGGCGTCGGCGAACTCAAGGTCACGATCGCACCGCCCCTCTGAGCGGGTGCGCGCAGCGCGCCATGCGGCTCTACACGTTCTTTCGAGGCTCTTCCCCGTTCCGGGTGCGGATCGCGCTCAACCTCAAGGGGCTCGATTGCGACCAGACGTTCGTGCACCTGGGCAAGGGCGAGCATCGCCAGCCCGGGTTCGGCGCCATCAACCCTCAGGGCTTGCTGCCGGTGCTCGAGGACGAGGGCCATCGGCTGCAGCAATCGCTGGCGATCATCGAGTATCTGGAAGAAAAATATCCCGAGCCGCCGCTGCTGCCGAAGGACCGCATCGGCCGCGCGCGCGTGCGCTCGCTGGCCCTGCTCGTCGCCTGCGAGATCCACCCGCTCAACAATCCGCGCGTGCTCAGTTACCTTACCCGGACGCTCGGCCACTCGGAGGCGGAAAAAAACGCCTGGTACTGCCATTGGATCGCCGACGGGCTCGCCAAATTCGAAGCCTGCCTCAGCGGCACGCCGGGGACCGGCCGCTACTGCCATGGCGACACGCCCACCCTGGCCGATTGCTGTCTGGTGCCGCAGATCTTCAATGCGCGGCGCTACCGGTGCGACACCGCGCACGCCCCGACCGCCATGCGGATATTCGACGCCTGCATGGAACTCGAGGCGTTCCAGCGCGCGCAGCCCTCGCGCCAGCCCGACGCCGAACTCTGAGCGGCAGCCTACGAAGCCGATCGCGCCTCAGGCGGCGCGAAACAGCGCCTTCAGCTCCTCGGTGATCACCTGGCCCTTCATGGGCGAACCCGGGCCGGCTAGATGCTTGCCCCAGACCCGCGTTTCCGAGCCGCGCGAGAGCAATACGCCATCGCCGCGCATCACTTCGTGCGCGACGACGAACGACTTGCTGCCCCAGCGCAGGATGCGAGAGCGCACCTCGCATCGGTCGCCCGGTTCTGCGGGTGCGACAAACTCACACTCCGCCGACACCAGCGGCATCACCATGCCCTGCGCAATCATCGTCTTGACGGGAAAGCCCACGGCACCGAAAAACGCCCAGGTGGCACTGTCGAACCAGCGGAAATAAGTGGGGTAGAAAATGATGCCCGCCGGATCGCAGTCGCTCCAATGCACTTCACAGCGAAACACGTTGACGATCGAGTTGAAGCCGGGCGCATCCATGAAACGCGATTTTAGGGGCACTGGCGCGCGTGCGTCTCGCGCGTCAAGAGGGCGGCAGCGACGGAAACCACCAGCCAGGCCAGCACCAGCAGGAATCCGGCGGCGTAAGCCGAAGCGTCGTACGCGCGCACCCCGGCGAGGAGCGTTCCGTGCCAGTTGCGGTCGAGTATCCATCCGATGAGCGGTTGCTGCAGCATCGCCCCCGTCATCGAGCCCATGTTGGCCACCCCCGTAGCGGTTCCCGCATAGCGCGCCGGAACCGACTCCTTGGCGAACGCGAAGCCGATCACCATGCAGCCCGAGCAAAAACCCGCCGCAATCAGCATTGCGAGCAGCAGATTTGGGCCCAGGGGCCGCGGCGCCAGAAACACGATCGACCACAGCACGAGCGACGAAAAGGCGCCGATCGCGTAGAGCGGTTTGCGCTGGCGCAGACGATCGGACATCGCGCCAAACACGGGGCCGCCCAAGGCCCAGGCGAGCATGAGGGCAGAGCAGTAGAACGCCGCGCGCTGCACGGAAAAGCCATACACCGCGACGAGATAGGGTACGCCCCAAAGGCCGCCAAAGGACAGGATGGCTCCGGTGACGCCCTGCGGCGCGAAGAATGCGAGCCAGCTGTTGCGGTGGCGCAGAACCTCCGCCAGCCCGCGCCAGGCGGATGGCCGTTCGCCGGCGGGCAGCCGCGCGACGACATAAGCGCGATAGCCGCGCTCGCTCGGATCGTCGCGCACCAGCCACCAGATGGCAGCGCAGACCAGGGCAATGGCCACCGCGCCGAAGAGCATGACCGGGCGCCAGCCAAACTCGCCCACTGCCCAGCGTAACGGCACGCCCGCAGTCACCGCGCCAGTCATCCCCGCCGCGAGCGACAGGCCGCTTGCCAGGGCGAAGCGTTGCGGCGGCAGCCAATGACCGGCGAGCTTGAGCGTACCGACCCACGCCACGCCAACGGCGCCGCCGATCAGCAGGCGCCCCAGATGGGCCAGCGCAAGACTGGGCGCCAGCGCGAACAGCGCACCGCCAAGGGCCGCAATGCCGGCCCCAGACGTCAGCACGCGCCGCGCGCCGTAGCGATCCACCATCAGGCCGGTGGGAATCTGCATGGCGACGTAGCTGTAGAAGTAGAACGCCGATAGATTTCCCAATCCGGCCGCGGCGATGGCGAACTCCGCCATCAGCTCCTGCGTCATGACCGCCGGGGCGACGCGCTGGAAAAAACCCGCGAGGTAGAGCGTGGCGCCCAGCGCCCAGATCGACCAGGCGAGGCGGGCAGGCGGGTGCATTGCGTGATTCAGGATTCAGTTGCCCGCCGCAGCGGGCAAAGGGAAAGGATCAGCCGGCCGCGCGGGCTAGCATTGTTCCCACGGCAACCCCTCCCGGCGCCAGCCGGCCACGGTGCCGCGGTGATGCTGCTCGTCGAGCTCGCCCTCGAAACCGTGCACCACGTTGTACACCCGGGTGAAACCGGCCCTTTCCAGGGCTGCGCCGGCTTCCTGCGAGCGGTTGCCGCTGCGGCAGATGAGCAGGATCGGACGCGTCGTGTGGTTGGTACCGGCAAGCTTCTTCACCTGGCCGACAAAATGCGGATTCACATCCCAGTCCGGACCGTCATTCCAGGCGACATGCAGCGCCCCCACCGGGTGCCCGACAAAGAGATATTCCATCTCGCTACGGCAATCGACGAACAGCGCGTCAGCGTGCTGTTGCAGGAATTCCACCGCTGCCTTGGGCTCAAGGTGCTCCATGGGAGGTCAGGATTATACGCCGCGAGTCGGCCTCGAGTGGCCCACGTTCAGCGTCTAAGCGGTTGACGGCTAAGGACTTCCGGGGCAGACTGCGCACCTGCGCCGATTTGATGTTCAGCTTGCGGGCGCGTTACAAATGCGGCTAAAGAGACGCGTGGCAATGTACGGGGAGTGCATTCCCGTTCCCTGAAACGCCCGTTTCTGCGCCAAGCTGAGCGGGCGTTTTCCGTTTTCGAGCGACCGATGAACCCGACTGACCCCAACGCGAACCTGAATGCATTGCTGGCCAGGCGCATGCTGGTTCTCGACGGCGCCATGGGGACCATGATCCAGCGCGAGCGCTTGACCGAGGAGCAGTTCCGCGGCGAGCGTTTTCGTGACTGGCCGCGCGAACTGCGCGGCAACAACGATCTGCTGGTGCTGACGCAGCCTGCGCTCGTGCGCCGCATCCATCTCGATTACTTCGAGGCCGGCGCGGACATCGTCGAAACCAACACCTTCAACTCGACACCGGTCTCGCTCGCGGACTACGGCATGGAGGCCCTCGCCTACGACATCAATCTGGCTGCGGCCCGCCTTGCCCGCGACGCGGCGGCGGAGGCGCAGCGCCGCGACCCATCGCGCCGGCGCTTTGTCGCCGGCGCCCTCGGACCGACCTCGAAGACCGCGTCCATTTCGCCCGATGTCAACGATCCCGGGTTTCGCAATATCAGCTTCGACGCGCTGGTCGTCGCGTACCACGAGGCGGCGCGGGCGCTGCTCGATGGCGGCGTCGATCTGCTGCTGGTGGAAACGGTGTTCGATACGCTGAATGCGAAGGCGGCCTTGTTCGCGATCGAGGCCCTGTTCGACGAGCGCGGCTCGCGGCTGCCACTCATCGTTTCGGGCACCATCACGGATGCGTCCGGCCGCACGCTTTCCGGCCAGACGACCGAAGCGTTCTACAACTCGGTGCGCCACGCGCGCCCGTTGGTTGTCGGACTCAACTGCGCGCTCGGTGCCAAGGAACTGCGTCAATACGTCGAGGAGTTGTCGGCGATCGCCGAAACGTATGTCTCCTGCTATCCCAACGCCGGGCTGCCGAATGCGTTTGGCGAATATGACGACACACCGGAGTCGATGGCGCAGCAGATGGGCGAATGGGCGCGCGCCGGATTCCTGAACCTGGTCGGCGGCTGCTGCGGCACGACGCCGGAGCACATCCGCGCTATCGCCGCGGCCGTGCGCGGCGTGCCGCCGCGCGCCTTGCCCGAGCGCCCGAAGATGCTTCGCCTGTCGGGCCTCGAGCCGCTTAACGTAGGTGAGGGCTCGCTTTTCGTAAACATTGGAGAACGCACCAACGTCACGGGATCCAAGGCCTTCGCGCGACTGATCCTTGCGGGCAATTACGCGGAGGCCCTGTCGGTGGCGCGCCAGCAGGTCGAGAACGGCGCACAGATCATCGATGTGAACATGGACGAGGCGATGCTCGACTCCGAGAGCGCCATGAGCACATTTCTCAGCCTGGTCGCGACCGAACCCGATATCGCGCGCGTGCCGGTCATGGTGGATTCGTCCAAATGGTCCGTGATCGAGGCCGGCCTGAAGTGCCTGCAGGGCAAGGGCATCGT
>SCUH01000284.1 GCA_004298295.1 Betaproteobacteria bacterium
TTCCGCAAGTACTGCCTGCTGAACGGGCTCGACGAGATCGGCCTGACGCTGCGCCACGCCGATGCGATCCGCGCCTTCGAGGCGAATCGCCGGCAGCGCTATCCCTGGCTGTACCGCTAGTGCCGATGAAGATCGCCGTGTTGCCGGGCGACGGCATCGGCCGGGAGATCGTGGCGCAGGCGCTGCGCGTGCTGCAGCGCCTCGAGCTGCCGCTCGAATTCGAGCAGGCGCCGGTCGGCGGCGCGGGCTACGAGGCGGCGGGCGATCCGCTGCCGGCGGCGACGCTCGCGCTGGCGAAGGCCGCGGACGCGATCCTGTTCGGCGCGGTGGGCGATCCGCGCTACGACGCTCTGGAGCGCGCCAAGCGGCCCGAGCAGGCGATCCTGGGTCTGCGCAAGGCGCTGGGGCTGTTTGCCAACCTGCGGCCGGCGCAGGTGCACGAGGAACTGACGCAGGCATCGGCGCTGCGGCCGGAGATCGTCGGCGGCCTCGACATTCTGATCGTGCGCGAACTGACCGGCGACATCTACTTCGGCGAGCCGAAAGGGATCCGGCGCACCGACACCGGCGAGCGCGAAGGCTTCGACACGATGCGCTACCGCGAAAGCGAGATCCGGCGCATTGCGCGTGTGGCGTTCGAGGCCGCGAGAAAGCGCAAGCGCAAGCTCTGCTCGGTGGACAAGGCGAACGTGCTGGAAACGTCGCAGCTGTGGCGCGAAGTCGTCGCGGCGGAGGCGAAGACCTATCCGGACATCGCGCTGCAGCACATGTATGTCGACAACTGCGCGATGCAGCTGGTGCGCGAGCCGAAGCAGTTCGACGTCATCGTGACCGGGAACCTGTTCGGCGACATCCTGTCGGACGAGGCCTCGATGCTCACCGGCTCGATCGGCATGCTGCCGTCGGCGTCGCTCGATGCCTCCGGCAAGGGGCTGTACGAGCCGATCCACGGCTCGGCACCCGACATCGCGGGCCGCGATGTCGCCAATCCGCTCGCGACGATCCTGTCGGCGGCGATGATGCTGCGCTATTCGCTCGGCCATCCGGACGCTGCCGAACGCATCGAGCGCGCCGTAGGGCGCGCGTTGCGCGAGGGCTATCGCACCGCCGACATATATACTGCGGGGGCTCGAAAAGTCGGTACGCAGGAGATGGGGGAAGCGGTCGCGGCACGTTTGTGAACTGAGGAGCCAGGGATGTTGCGGGCAGGCATTGTCGGTTGGCGCGGCATGGTGGGGTCGGTGCTCGTGCAGCGCATGCGCGAGGAGCGCGACTTCGACCAGGTCGACCCGGTGTTCTTTTCGGCTTCGCAGGCGGGCGGCAAGGGGCCCCAGATCGGCCGCGACACGCCGGCCGTGGGCGACGCACGCGACATCAAGGCGCTGCAGTCGCTGCCGGTCATCGTCTCCTGCCAGGGCGGCGACTACACCGGCGAGATCTACCCGAAACTGCGCGCCGCCGGCTGGAAGGGTTATTGGATCGACGCCGCCAGCGCGCTGCGCATGAAAGACGATGCCGTGATCATTCTCGATCCGGTGAACCTACCGCTCATCCACGACGCGGTGGCGGCGGGCCGCAAGGATTTCATCGGCGGCAACTGCACCGTGAGCCTGATGCTGATGGGCATGGCGGGCCTGTTCCAGAACGACCTCATCGAATGGATGACGAGCATGACCTATCAGGCGGCCTCGGGCGCCGGTGCCGCCAACATGCGCGAACTGGCGCAGCAGATGGCGTACCTGGGCGACGCGGCGAAGGGCGTGCTTGCGGACCCCGCGGCGACCGCGCTGGATGTCGACCGGTGCGTCACAGGAGCCTTGCACGGCGCCGGTCTGCCGCGACAGAATTTCGGCCAGCCGCTCGCCGCCAGCCTGCTGCCGTGGATCGACAGGGATCTCGGCAACGGCCAGAGCCGGGAGGAATGGAAGGGGCAGGCCGAAACCAACAGGATCCTCGGGCGCAGCGAGCGCCCGATCCCGGTGGATGGCATTTGCGTGCGCGTGGGTGCGATGCGCTGCCACAGCCAGGCGCTCACCGTAAAGCTCAAGCGCGACGTGCCGCTCGACGAGATCGAGGGCATGCTGGCGGAGGCGAACGAATGGACCAAGGTCGTGCCCAACCGGCGTGAAGAAAGCCTGGCCGAGCTGACCCCGGCTGCCGTCAGCGGCACGCTCTCGGTGCCGGTGGGTCGGCTGCGCAAGATGCCCATGGGCGGCGAATACCTGGCGGCATTTACGGTGGGCGACCAGTTGCTGTGGGGCGCTGCCGAACCGCTGCGCCGCATGCTGCACATCCTGCTCGATGCGGGCGTGAAGCACTGATCGAGCGGCCGCCGAATGCCCTGCGGCGGCGGAGCGAACGCCGCATAAACCCAGAAAATCTCTCAACTTGCAGGGCTAATGCCATGATGTTATGGTTCCCAGTCCCAAAAGAATCACTCAGGGTGGAGCCAGTGCTTAGAGCGTTCACCGCATCCCGGCTGGCGTTGGCCGCGTGCCTGCTGTTGCCGCTGATCGCAGACGCCGCAGGTCTGGGACGGCTCGCCGTGCAATCCGCATTAGGCCAGCCGCTGCGCGCCGAAGTCGAGATCGTATCGCTGCAGCCGCGCGAAGCCGACGGATTGGTAGCCCGCGTCGCTTCGCCCGAGGCTTACCGCATGGCGGGGATCGAGTTCAATCCGGCCCTGCTCAATATCCGCGTCGCGGTCGAGCGGCGCGACGGCCGGCCGGTGCTGAGCCTGACTTCGGCCCAGCCGATCAACGAGCCCTTCGTCGAGTTGCTCCTCGAGCTGCAGTGGTCCACCGGGCGGCTGGTGCGGGAATACACGTTCCTGCTCGATCCAGCCGAGTACAAGCCGCCGCAGCCGGTCGCCGTGGCGCCGCCACCTTCAGCGCCCGTCGCCAAGCCCGCGCCGGCCGCACCCGCCGTGGTGGCCAAGCCGCTCGTCAGCGAGCCGCCCAAGAGCACCGGGACCTATCGCATCCGGCGTGGCGACACGCTGAGCAAGGTCGCGCGCGAAACCAAGCCTGCAGGCGTTTCGGTCAATCAGATGCTGGTGGCGTTGTACCAGGCCAACCAGAAGGCGTTCATGCACAACAGCATGTACCTGATGCGCAGCGGCGAGATCCTGAAAATTCCCGATGGCGCCGCGGCGGCGGCGATCCCTCCGGCCGAAGCCACGCGCATGGTGCGCGCGCAAGGGGTCGAGTTTGACGAGTACCGGCGCAATCTCGGGGCCGCGGTGGCGGCCGCGCCGGCGAAACCGGCGCCAGCGCCGCAGCGCGAAACGCCGGGTCGCATTACGCCGAAGAAGGCAGAGCCCACGCCCAAGGACGCGAAGGACCAGATCAAGCTGTCCAAGCTCGACAGCGCCAAGCCCTCGGCGCCGGTATCGCGCGCCGCGGCGGACGACGACAAGGCGGCCCTCAACCGGGCGCTGAAGGAATCGCAGTCGCGCGTTTCCGATCTCGAGAAGCAGGTCACGGACCTGCAAAAGCTGATTGAGCTGAAGAACCAGCAGCTGGCGCTGCTCGAGCAGAAGGCGAGCAAGCCGGCCGCCGAAGCGGTCAAGCCCGTGCCGCCCGCGGCGAAACCCGCGGCCGAACCAGCCAAGGCCGCACCGGAGGCGCCGAAGCCCGTCGCGGAAGCGCCGAAATCGGCCGTTGAAGCGCCCAAGCCCGCAGCGCCTGAGCCGAAGCCCGCGCCCGCGGCGGCACCGAAGAAGCCGGCCGCTGCGCCGCCATCTCCGAGCCTGATGGACGAATTCCTGGAGAATCCGCTTGCGCTGGGCGGGTTGGCGGGCGTCATTGCACTGCTGATCGGATATGGCGCCTGGGCGTGGCGCCGCAAGAAGGCGTCGCAGACCGAGGAGGGCGGCTTCAGCAGCATCGCGGCGGCTTCCGCCGCCGGCGAGACCGCCAGCGCGGGCGAACCGTCGCCGGAAGTCCAGGCGGGCATCGCGGCGGCACAGTCGGCGCCCGGCCCGGGCGACGAGGTCGATCCGATCGCCGAGGCCGACGTTTATCTCGTCTACGGGCGCGATGCGCAGGCCGAAACGATCCTGAAGGATGCGATCGCCGGCAATCCCGAGCGCATCGCCTTCCATGCCAAATTGCTGGAGATCTACGCCCAGCGGCGCGATGCGGCCTCTTTCGAGCGGACCGCGCTGCAAGTGAAGAGCCTGAGCGGCAGCGCCGGTCCGGAATGGCAAAAAGCGCGGACCTTGGGTCGCTCGATCGATCCGGAAAATGGTCTTTATGGGGCACGGACAGGCGAAGGCGAAGCCACGGTGACGCAGCCTGCTGCGGCAACGCCGACGGTGGATTTCGACCTGGGGGGTGCGACGTCCCCGGGTTCGGGCCCGGCGCAGTCCGCGGCAGTCGATTTCGATATCGGAGCGACAACGCAGGGCGATCAGGCGCCGCCCGCATTCAGACCGGGCGACACGGTCGTGATGACCGCGAGCGAGCGGGAAGCCGCCAGCGGAAAAATGGCTTTCGACATCGGCGCGGCGACCGAGGAGGTCAAGAGCCCGGCGCCTGCGGCGTCAGCGTCCGCCGAGGCGCCAAGCGGACTCGATTTCGATCTCGATTTCGACTTGGGCGAAACCAAGCCCGCGGCGTCGGCGGGAGCGGGCGTCGATCCGAAGTGGCAGGAGGTCGCGACCAAGCTGGACCTTGCGAAAGCCTACGAGGAAATGGGCGACAAGAACGGCGCGCGCGAGCTCCTCGACGAAGTGCTCAAGGCGGGCGACGCGGCGCAGCAGGAAGAGGCCTCGCGCCTGCTCGCCAAGCTGGGATAGCGCCGGATTCGCGGCGCACCGGAAAGCCGCGGCGCGCGAGCGACCGCGGCTTTGTCTTTTCTGACCATGAGAATTGCACTCGGAATCGAATACGACGGCAGCCGGTTTCTCGGCTGGCAGCGGCAGCCCGGCGGCGGCACCGTGCAGGATGCGCTCGAGGCTGCACTGACGACGATCGCCGCGGCGCCCGTGGCGGTGACCTGCGCCGGGCGCACCGATCGCGGCGTGCACGCCCTTGGCCAGGTCGTCCATTTCGACACCGAAGCCCGGCGTCCGGAGCTTGCCTGGGTGCGCGGCGTGAATGCGGTGCTGCCGGATGCAGTGGCGGTGCTGTGGTCGAGCCGCGTGGGCAGCGAGTTTCATGCGCGCTACAGCGCGCGGCTGCGCACTTACCGTTACGTGCTGCTCAACCGCGCGGTGCGCCCGGCACTCGCCGCGCGCCATGCCGGCTGGTGTCACGCGCCGCTCGACGTCGAGGCGATGCGCGCAGCGGCCGCGCTGCTCCTGGGCGAGCAGGATTTTTCCGCCTTCCGCTCCGCCGAATGCCAAGCCGCCACCGCGGTGCGCACGCTGCATGCGCTGGACATCGAGCGCCGCGGCGAGCGCATCGACTTCGTGCTGCGCGCCAACGCGTTCCTGCATCACATGGTGCGCAATCTCGTCGGCACGCTGGTCCACATCGGGCGGCACAAGCAGCCGCCGCAGTGGGCGCGCGAAGTGCTGGATTCGCGCGACCGCGCGCGCGCCGCGCCGACCTTTGCCGCCGCAGGCCTGTACCTCGAAGCAGTCGAGTACGACGCGTCATGGGCGCTGCCGCCCGCGCCGGCGGGCGCGCTGGCGGGGTCGATCGGATCGTGAGGACGCGGATCAAGGTTTGCGGCATCACGCGGCCGCAGGACCTGCGCGCGGTGGCCGACGCGGGTGCCGATGCTTTCGGCCTCGTGTTCTATCCGCCGAGTCCGCGCTGCCTGGACCTGGAGCAGGCGCGCGCGCTGCGGCGTGCGGCGCCTGCGTTCCTCACGTCGGTGGCACTGTTCGCCAATCCCTCGCGCGAGGCGGTGGAGCGCGTGCTCGAGACCGTGCGCCCCGACCTGCTGCAGTTTCACGGCGAAGAGCCGCCCGAGTTCTGTCGCGCCTTCGACCGGCCGTACATCAAGGCCTGCAGGGTCAGACGAGGGGTCGATTTGCTAGAATACTGGCGCCAATTTTCCGATGCGAGCGCATGGCTCGCCGACGCCTGGGTCGAGGAGTACGGCGGCGTCGGTGCCGGTTTCGACTGGTCGCTGTTGCCACGGCAGCGCGAACGACCGCTCGTGCTGTCCGGGGGGCTGGGGCCGGAAAACGTCGCCGACGCGATCCGGCGGCTCAGACCCTGGGCCGTGGACGTGTCGAGCGGGGTCGAATCCGCCAAGGGCATCAAGGACGCGTCGCGTATCGACGCTTTCGTTCGAGAGGTCAGGAATGCAGATGGTTGATCTGCCCGACTCGCGCGGGCATTTCGGTCCCTACGGCGGCGTGTTCGTCGCCGAGACGCTGATGCACGCGCTGGCCGAGCTGCGCCAGGCCTACGAGCACTGTCGCGGCGACGCCGCGTTC
>SCUH01000285.1 GCA_004298295.1 Betaproteobacteria bacterium
ATGGCCGGCGTTGTGCCCGCCCTGGAAGCGCACCACGCCCTGGGCATGATCGGTCAGCCAGTCGACGACCTTGCCCTTGCCCTCGTCGCCCCATTGGGTGCCGATGACGACGACGTTGCGCGCTCTGGTTTTCTCGGTCACCCGTATGTCATCCCGTCATCGGCGGAGGTCAGCGCGACTATGATTTTCCCCAGGTCTGCCGACCTCGCAACAGCGCGAGGTCGGCAGATCGGGAGAGGCATGAAGCGCCCAGCGGTGCAAATCGCGCCGCGCTGATTCATCTGGACTTCCGCCGCGCCGGCCGCGCGCGCCACGGTGGCATCGAGCCGGCCGCCGCCAGCTCGCGCAGATCGATCGAGAAACCGGTTGCCGGCCGTGCGCGCCCGAACGCCTTGCCCACATCGTCATAGCGTCCGCCGCGCGCCACGGGGCCCGCGACGCCGTCGCAATAGGCATCGAACACGACCCCGGAGTGGTAGTGATAGCCGCGCAGCTCCGCGAGATCGAAGCTCGCCGGGAGGGTGCAGGCCCGCGCCAGCCGCCGCAGCGTGGCGAGCGCGCGGACGAGCTCCGGCAGGCGCGGCAGGCGCTTCGCCGCGCGGGCGAGGACTTCGGCACCACCGTAGAGCTCCGGCAGCGCGAGCAGCGCGTCGCGTGCCGGCTTCTTCAGCGCGCGCGTGAGGACCACGAGCGCAGGCAGGTCCTTCTTCTGCAGCGCCTCGAACAGCTCGGCTTCCGCCTCGGCGCCGAGCCCCGCGGCGCGCACCAGCGCGCGGAACACCGCCACGTGCCCGATGTCGACGCGCGCGCCGCGCACGCGCGCGAGCCTGAGCGCGCCGCACAGCAGCGCGAGGATCTCGAGATCGCTCGCGACCCCGGCGTGGCCGTAGATTTCGGCGCCGATCTGGATCGGCTCGCGCGTCGCGGTCAGGCTCGCGGGGCGCGCATGCAGCACGCTGCCGCAATAGCACAGCCGCGTCACCCCGGAGCGGTTGAGCAGGTGGGCGTCGATGCGCGCCACCTGCGGCGTGATGTCCGCGCGCACCCCCATCATGCGGCCCGAGAGCTGGTCGACCAGCTTGAAGGTGCGCAGGTCGAGGTCGTGTCCCGTGCCGGTGAGCAGCGACTCCACGTACTCCAGCAGCGGCGGCATCACGAGTTCGTAGCCGTGCGCGGCGAATCGGTCGAGCAGCGCGCGCCGCAGCGCCTCGATGCGGGCCGCCTCGGCGGGCAGGATGTCGTCGATGTGCTCGGGCAGCAGCCAGCGCATCGGGCTAACCGCGCGCGAGCAGCAGCAGCAGCACGCCGACCAGCATCGAGGTCAGGCCGAAAAAGCGGATCTGGCCGTCCTTGAGCAGCATGATGCGGCGGAACGTCTCGCGCCAGGCATTAGGCGCCAGGAACGGCAGCAGCCCCTCGATGATCAGCATCAGGGCGATCGCCATCAGGAACGTCGTGCCCATCGCGCATCACTTCTTGCCGCCGGCCTTGCCGGTCGCATCCTTCAGGTAGCGGAAGAAATCGGAATTGGGCTCGAGCAGCAGCAGGTCCGACTTGCCGCGGAAGCTCGAGCGATACGCTTCCATCGAGCGGTAGAACGAATAGAACTCGGGGTTCTGCGAGAACGCCTGCGCGTAGGTGGCGGCCGCCTTGGCGTCGCCTTCGCCGCGGGCGCGCTGCGCGTCGCGATAGGCCTCCGCCAGGATCACTTCGCGCTGCCGGTCGGCGTCCGCGCGCACGCGCTCGGCTTCGGCGGCGCCGGTCGAGCGCTGCTCGTTGGCGATCCTCTTGCGCTCGGCCTGCATGCGGCCGTACACCGACTCGCTCACCTCCTGCGGCAGGTCGACGCGCTTCAGGCGCACGTCGATGATCTCGACGCCGATGCGCCGCAGGTCCTGGTCGGCCTTGTCGCGCATCAGCTCCATGATCTTCTCGCGCTCGCCGGAGACCACGTCGTGCACCGTGCGCTTGCCGAATTCCGCCTGCAGGCCGTCGGAGATGGTCTGCTTGAGCCGGGTCGCGGCGCGCAGCTCGTCGCCCTGCACCGAGACGAAATACTCCTTCACGTCGACGATGCGCCACTTGACGAACGAGTCCACCAGCACCGGTTTTTTCTCGGAGGTGATGAAGCGCAGCGGCTCCGGGTCGTCGAAGGTCAGGATGCGCATGTCGAAATAGCGCACGTTCTGGATCAGCGGCCACTTGAAGTGCAGCCCCGGGCGCGTGATCACGTCCTTCACTTCGCCCAGCTGGAACACGATCGCGTGCTGCCGCTGATCGACCGTGAACATCGTCCCGCTGGCGAGCGCCAGCAGCACGAGCAGCACGCCGAGGACCGGACCGAGCGCCTTCATTGCCGTTCCCCGCGCTCGCGGCCGCGCAGCGTCTCGCGCGAGCGCGGGCTGGCTTCCGCCGCGGGCTCGGCCGGCCCCGCGCGCGGCGCCGCCAGGGCTTCCGGCAGTGCCGCGGCGCCGCCCGCGCCCTGCAGCAGCTTGTCGAGCGGCAGGTAGAGCAGGTTGCCGCCGCCCTTGTAGTCGAGCATGATCTTCGAGGTCGAGCTTAGGATCTGCTGCAGCGTCTCGATGTAGATGCGCTCGCGCGTCACCGCCGGCGCCTTGGCGTATTCCGCGAGCACCTGCCTGAAGCGCGAGGCATCGCCCTCTGCGCTGACGATGACGCGCTGCCGATAGCCGTCGGCTTCCTGCAACAGGCGCGAAGCCGTGCCGCGCGCCTTCGGGATGACGTCGTTGGCGTACGCCTGGCCCTCGTTCTTCTGGCGCTCGCGGTCCTGTCCCGCCTTGACCGCGTCGTCGAACGCCGCCTGCACCTGCTCGGGGGGCTGCGCGTTCTGGATCGTGACCGTGCTCACCTGGATGCCGGTCTTGTAGCGGTCGAGGATCTGCTGCATCAGCTGGCGGGCGCTGATCGCGATCGCCTCGCGCGACTCGTACAGGATGGCGTCCATCCGGCCCTTGCCGATGACTTCGCGCATCGCGCTTTCCGCCGCCTGCATCGCGGTCTCGTCCGGACGCCGCACGCTGAAGAGATATTGCTGCGCATCCTTCACCAGGTACTGGACCGCGAACTGCAGGTCGACGATGTTCTCGTCGTCGGTCAGCATGAGCGATTCCTTCAGCACCTTGGTCTTGACGTTGTTGCGGTAGCCGACCTCGAGCGTGCGCACCTGGGAGATATTGACGATCTCGTTCGACTGGATCGGCCAGGGCAGGCGCCAGCGCAGGCCGGGACTGGTCTCCTGCGAAAACTTGCCGAACGTCAGCACGATGCCGCGCGTGCCTTCGACCACGATGTAGAAGCCGCTCGCCAGCCACACCGCCAGCACGATGCCGGCGATCAGGCCGGCGCCGCCGCCGAGCTGCGCCCCCGAGGGCGTGCGCGGCCCGCCCTCGCCGCCACCGCCGCCGCGGCGCCGGCCGAGCAGCTCGCCCAGGCGCCGGTTGAAGCTGCGCCAGAGCTGGTCGAGGTCAGGGGGGCCCTGGTTGCCGCCGCCCCGCGGGGAACCGCGCCCCCAGTTGGGGTCGTTCAACGACATACGGATCCGGTCAGATTGAGATCGCTTGTGATGACGGCGTGCGCCGGGCCGACAGGTGCTCGCGGGCCGCCTCGGACAATGCGTCGCGCAACTCGCCCAGCCCAGCACCGGTGCGCGCGCTCACGAGAACGCGTGAAATCCTACCATATTCGTCGCGCTCGAGGCCGGGCGCGAGGCCGGAAAGATCGGTCTTGTTCCAGACCTGCAGCTGCGGGACGCGTTCGGCGCCGATCTCGGCCAGCACGGCGTTGACGTCCGCCGCCTGGCGCGCGCGCGAGGGCGAGGCGCTGTCCACGACGTGCAGCAGCAGGTCGGCGCGCACCGTCTCCTCGAGCGTGGCGCGGAAGGCCGCCACCAGCGAGTGCGGCAACTCGCGGATGAAGCCGACGGTGTCCGAGAGCACCACCTCTCCCGCGCCGGGCACGAAGATGCGGCGCGTCGTCGTATCGAGGGTGGCAAACAGCTGATCCGCCTCGTAGGCGCGGGCCCTGGCGAGTGCATTGAACAGGGTCGACTTGCCCGCGTTGGTGTAGCCGACGAGCGAAACCGATAGCACCGGGCCGCGCGCGCGCGCGCGGCGCTGCACCTCGCGGCGGTGGCGCAGCTGGTCGAGCTTGCCGCGCAGCCTGGATACGCGCTGGCCGATGGTGCGCCGGTCCAGCTCGAGCTGCTTTTCCCCCGGGCCGCCGGTCTTGCCCAGGCCGCCGCGCTGGCGCTCGAGGTGCGACCAGCCGCGCACCAGGCGCGTGGACAGGTGCTCGAGCTGCGCCAGCTCGACCTGGAGCTTCCCCTCGTTGGTGCGCGCGCGCTGGCCGAAGATTTCCAGGATCAGCTCGGTGCGGTCGAGCACGCGCCGGCCGAGCTCCTTCTCGAGATTGCGCTGTTGCGCGCCGGTGAGCGGATGGTTGAAGATCACGCACGCCGCATTCAGCTCGCGGGCCGCCTGCGCGATCTCGGCCACCTTGCCGCTGCCGGCGAAATACTTCGGGTCCGGCCGGCTGCGCCCGCCCCGGACCAGCGCGTGCTGCGACGCACCGGCGCTCTCGGCCAGGCGCACGAACTCCTCGACCGATTCATCGAAACCATCGTCACCCAGATCGAGGCAGACCAGGACTGCCGCGCGACGGTTTGCGGCTACTGCGTTGGCGCGCTCCAGCAAGTGTCCGGCTTCAGCCTTCCGCGGCCTGCTCGAGGGTCACGGCGCGCGCCGGCACCACGGTCGAAATGGCGTGCTTGTACACCATCTGCGTCACCGAGTTCTTGAGCAGCACGACGTACTGATCGAACGACTCGATCTGGCCCTGCAGCTTGATGCCGTTGACCAGATAGATCGAGACCGGAATGTGCTCCCGGCGCAGGGTGTTCAGGAACGGGTCTTGTAGCAGCTGGCCCTTGGTGCTC
>SCUH01000286.1 GCA_004298295.1 Betaproteobacteria bacterium
GGCGATCTTTCCCGGGATCCAGGGCGGGCCGCTGATGCACGCCATCGCCGCCAAGGCGGTGGCGTTCGGCGAGGCGCAGCGGCCCGAGTTCCGCGACTACCAGAAGCAGGTGCTGAAGAACGCCCAGGTCATGGCCGCGACGCTCGCGCGCCGCGGCCTGCGCATCGTCTCGGGGCGCACCGAGTGTCACCTGATGCTGGTCGATCTGCGCGCCAAGCGAATCACCGGCAAGGTGGCGGAGGAGGCGCTCGGCGCGGCCAACATCACCGTCAACAAGAACGCCATCCCGAATGATCCGCAGAAGCCGACCGTCACCTCCGGGATCCGCATCGGATCGCCGGCGATGACCACGCGCGGGTTCGGCGAGGCCGAAGCCGAACGCCTCGGCCACCTGATCGCGGACGTGCTCGAACAGCCTGCCGACGCCGGCACCCTCGAGCAGGTCGTGCGCGAGGTCAAGGCGCTGTGCGCTCGTTTCCCGGTGTACGGCTGAGGCGCGACCGTGCGCTGCCCGTTCTGCCAGTCCGAAGACACCCAGGTGGTGGATACGCGCGGCAATCCCGAAGCCAATACCATTCGCCGGCGCCGCCGCTGCGTCAAGTGCAACCGGCGTTTCACGACTTACGAGCGCGTCGACCTGAAAATGCCGCGCCTGGTGAAAAAGGACGGCAGCCGCACGGACTTTGACCGCGACAAGCTCACCTCGAGCATGCGCCTGGCGCTGCGCAAGCGCCCGGTGGCGACCGAGGCGGTGGACGCAGCGGTCGATCGCATCGAGGAGAAGCTGCGCTCGCTCGGCGAACGCGAGGTGCCGACCAGCCGCGTCGGCGACCTCGTGATGCGCGAGCTGGCGCGCCTGGACAAGATCGCCTACATCCGCTTCGCCTCGGTGTACCGCAGTTTCGAGACGCCCGACGATTTCCGCGAGGCGGTGCAGGAAGTCGCGAAGAGCAAGAAGCGCCACAAGTGAGCGCATTTTCCGCATCCGACCACGCCCTGATGCGGCGTGCGCTCGCGCTGGCGGAGAAGGGCCTCTTCAGCACGTCGCCCAACCCGCGTGTCGGTTGCGTGCTGGCGCGAGGCGAGGACGTGGTCGGCGAAGGCTGGCATGAGGCGGCCGGGGCACCGCACGCAGAAGCGAACGCCCTCGCTGCGGCGGGCAGCGCGGCACGCGGCGCTACCGCCTTTGTGACGCTGGAGCCCTGCAACCACCACGGCAGGACGCCGCCCTGCGCCGAAGCGCTGGTGCAGGCGGGCGTGGCGCGCGTCGTGGCTGCGATCCGCGATCCCGACCCCGAGGCGCGCCGCGGCGGCGACACGCTGGCCGCGGCCGGAATCCGCTTCGAGCACGGTTTGCTGCAGGACGAGGCGCGCGAGCTGAACCTCGGGTTCTTCTCGCGTCTGAGGCGCGGCCGCCCCTGGGTGCGCATGAAGATCGCGGCGACGCTCGACGGCCGCACCGCGCTCGCCGACGGCCGCAGCCAGTGGATCACGGGCACCGACGCGCGCGTCGACGGCCATCGCTGGCGCGCGCGCGCCTGTGCCGTGCTGACCGGCATCGGCACGGTGAAGGCGGACGATCCGCGACTCACCGTGCGCGAGGTCGCGACATCGCGCCAGCCGCTGCGCGTCGTGGTCGACAGCCGCCTCGAGATTCCCGGGAGCGCGCGCATCTTGCAGGGCGGCAACACGCTCGTCTTTTGCGCCCGGCCGGGAACGGCCCCGGGAGGTGCCGAAACCATCGCCCTTGCGAATCCCCAGGGCAAGGTCGATCTTGCGAAGATGCTCGAGCAATTGGCCCGCCGCGGCGTGAACGAGCTGCACGTCGAGGCGGGCTTCCGGCTGAACGGTTCGCTGCTGCGCGAGGGCTGCGTCGACGAATTGCTCGTCTACCTCAACCCGAGCCTGCTCGGCGACGGCGCGCAGGGCATGTTCGATTTGCCGCCGTTCGCTGCGCTCGAAGCGCGGCCGAAGCTTTCCATTCGCAGCGTGGACCGTGTCGGCGACGACTTGAGAATTCTCGCGAGGCTCTGATGTTCACCGGAATCGTGCAGGCGCTCGGCAGCATCGAGGCGGTTACGCCGCTCGAAAAGGGCGTGCGCCTGACGGTCGACGCCGGTGCGCTCGAACTGAAGGACGTGGCGCTCGGCGATTCGATCTGCGTGCAGGGCTGCTGCCTCACGCTCGTGGCGCAGGCCGGCGGCAAGCTCGGTTTCGATGTCTCGCGCGAGACGCTCGACTGCACCGTCGGGCTGGATCGCCCGGGCGCCGTCAACCTGGAGAAGTCGCTCGCGCTCGGCGACCAACTGGGCGGGCATCTCGTCACCGGACACGTCGACGGCGTGGGCGAGGTGCAGGTGTTCGATGACGCGGGGGAGTCGCGCTTGCTTCGCGTCGACGTGCCCCACGACCTGGCGCGCTACGTCGCGCGCAAGGGGTCGATCTGTATCGACGGCGTTTCGCTCACCGTGAACCGCGTCGCGGGCGACGCCTTCGAGGTCAACCTCATTCCGCACACGCTCGCCGTCACGACGCTCAAGCGCCTCGCCCCGGGTGTGCGCGTCAACCTGGAGATTGATCTGCTGGCGCGGTACGTCGAGCGGATGCTGGCCGTGCGCTGAGCGCGTGAGACTCAAGTGCCGCGGCAGGGCGACGGCAGGTAATTGGCACTGACGGTGGTTCCGGCGCCGCCGCAGTTCCACCCCCAGATCCTGGCGCCCAGATCACCCGGGGTCCTGGCGGGCGTGTTGGCGGCCTTGAGCGGGGCCATCGTCAGCTTCGCGCCGTCGACCGCGCTGCCGATCCCCATGACGGTGACCGAAATCACGCCGTCGGCGTCGGTCTCGACTTTCTGGACGAACTTGGAGCTGATACCGCTTTCGCAGCCCCAGCCGTTCGCCGCCGGCGCGCTGCGACTCGAGTGGTAGACCTCGGTAATCAAAGCGCGGCAGGCGCTCGCCGCGAGCATGACCTCGGTCATCTTGGTGCGGATCGAATAGTCCTGGTAGGCCGGCATCGCGATCGCCGTCAGGATGGCGATGATAGCGACCACGATCATGACTTCGACCAGCGTGAAACCCCTGTGCCATGCGCGCATCGGCATCGCCTCTTGGATGAACCCGCGGTGCCAACCTAACATATCGAGCCAGGCGACGGTACATGAGTTCGACCAACACTTACGCTCCGACCGCCAGCCGCTCTGCCCTGACGCGGCATGACGACGCAAGCCGCGCGCAGCGTGCGCTCGGTTCGCGACTGTTCGCCGACGCGTCGGACATCGGCCCAGCGCTTTGCGCCGTGCCCGACGAGGAACTGACGGTTGTCCTGCCCTCGCTTGCGCTGGGCGGGGCCGAGCGCATCGTGCTCGACTGGGTCCGGCGCCTGCGCGGCCGTCGCGCCGTGCATCTCGTTGCCCTGCGCACGGCGGTGCACGAGTACCCGGTCCCTGCGCATGTCCGGTTGACGCGCTGCCGGCCGTCCATGGAGTCGAGCCTGCGCGACCTGGGTCAGGAACTTTCGCGCGCGGGCAACCGGCAAGTCCTTTGCCATCTGCTGACTGGCGCGCAACGCGCGGTGCTGCGCGCTGCGGGCGCGCACCCGGTGCCGGTGCTGCACAACCTGCGCGCGGGCTGGATCGATGCGCCCGAAGAACTGCTGGCGGAATCCCATCTGATCGTCGTCGCGGAGGCGGTCGCGGACGAGTTGCGTGCCCTGCGCTACGGGGGAGCCGTCACCGTGATCCGCCATCTGCCGTCCGTGCCTGCATTGCCGCCGAGTCTGCGCGAGCAGTGGCGGCAGCGCTGGGGACTGCCGCACAACGCGATCGTGCTCGGAATGATCGGTGCGGTGAAGCCGCAGAAAGCGTATCCACGCGCGCTGCGCCTTTTTCGCCGGCTGCTCGCCCGGCATTGCAATGCCCGCCTGGTGATCCTGGGGGGTCCGGCGGGCCGGGACGGTGCGCTCGCATGGAATGCCTTGCTCGCGCAACGAGCGCGCCTTGAACTCACGGAGCGCGTCATCCTGCCGGGTTTCGTGGCCGAAGCGGCGCATTGCCTGCCCGCCATCGATGTGCTGCTCAATACCAGCCGCCACGAAGGCCTCAGCATGGCGACGCTCGAGGCGCTGCAGGCGGGCGTGCCGGTGGTGGCGTCGCGCGTCGGCGGGCAGGGCGAAGTAAGCGACCCGAAGCTGTTCCTGCTGCCCTTCGAGAGCGGCGACGGGCATTGGCTGCAGGCGATCGACTCGGCGCTGGCGGCCAAGCGCGAAGGCGCCTCCTGGACCGGCTTTCCCGCGTACCGTCTCTGGACGCTGGCGCATCTCGCCGCGCCCTATGCGGCGCGCGCACATGTGCTGTTCGTGACCGCGAACCTGAACGCCGGCGGCGCGCAGCGCTCGCTGGTCAACCTCGCCTGCGCGATCCGCGACCGTGCGCGATTCACGATTGCAGTGTCGGGCGATTCGACATCGGCCGAATTCCTCGATCAGCTGCGCGCTGCGGGCATCGATGTCGTGCGCACGGCGGCGAGCCGCGATGCCTTCGAGCAGGCCGAAGGGCTGCTCGAGCTCTGCCGCGAGCGGGCGAGCGACACCATCGTGTTCTGGAACGTCGACCCCAAGATCAAGCTGCTGCTGGCGAAGTTCACGCGGGCGTGGCGAGCGGTGCGGCGCATCGACGTCAGCCCGGGCGCTTACGCGTTCCAGGAAATGGCGCAGACGCAACGCTTTCAGGAACTGATCGCCTTCCCCGCCGCCGCGTATTACCGGAGTCTCGCGCGGCTCGTGCACAAGTACCGGGCGAACGGCCCGGCGGATGCAAGCTGCGCCACGCAGGTCATCCGCAACGGCGTCAACCTGCCGGTGCGGCGCAAGACCGGCTACCGCTGCGCGCCACGGCCGCGGGTCGTGGTCTGCGGGCGCATCGCGCCGAGCAAGTTCCTGGCCGAAATCGTCGCGGGCTTCGCCCTGCTGCGGGCGCAACTGCCGCAGGCCGAGTTGCATCTCTACGGCGCGGTCGAACCGCGTCACCGCGAGTACGGCGAAGCGCTGCTCGCGCAGGCGCAGGCGATCGCGCCGGGAGGCGTCCTTTTCCATGGCGCCGATGCGCGGGCGCCGGAATCGCTGCACGCCTTCGACGCGATGCTCGTCCTGGGCGAGCACCAGGGTTGTCCGAATACCTGCCTGGAAGCGCTGGCTGCCGGGGTCCCGCTCATCGCCAACGACAGCGGCGGCACGCGCGAACTGGTGATGCGCGGGCGCACCGGTTGGCTGCTCGATTCCACCCATCCGGCTGAAATCGCGCAAGCGCTCTTCGCGGCGCTGACCCAGCGCGCGCGCGCCGAGCGGTTCGCCCGCGCCGGGCAGCGCC
>SCUH01000287.1 GCA_004298295.1 Betaproteobacteria bacterium
CGAGTCTGCGCGCTCCTGCTCCGCCACGCGCACGCGATCGACGAGCGCCTTGTAGCGCGCCGCGTAGGCCGCATCCTGGTACGCCGTGAGATGCGCCACGCGCCGCTCGATCACCTCGTCCAGGTTGCGGGAGAAATGCCGCCCGATCGGGATCACCTCGGCCGGCGCCGCGATGCGCTGCACGCGCTCCAGGTCCACCGCCGCGCGCCGTCCCCAGAGGAAGCTGCCGAGATTGAACTCGACCTGCACGCCGTTCAGCTCGATCGCGCGCTCGATCGAGGCGCGCGCGAGCGGCACCCAGCCTTTCTGCCAGCAGTAGCCGAGCATGAACATGTTGCCGGCGATCGAATCGCCCATTAACTGCGTCGCGAGTTCTGCCGCAGGCACGAAGGCGACGTTGTCCGCGCCGCAGGCCTCTCTGACGTCGTGCAGCAGATCGCTGCCCGGCAGTTGCCAGTTCGGATTGCGCACGAAATCCGCGGTCGGCGCGGTGGTCGCGTTCACCGCGGCGCGCGTCTTGCCCTGGCTCATCTTCGAGAGCGCCTCGCCGCTTGCGCTCACCACCAGATCGCAGCCGATGACGAGGTTCGCCGCGCCCGTGCTGATGCGCGTCGCATGCAGGGCGCCCGGCTGCGCCGCGAGGCGCACGTGCGACATCACCGGGCCGCCCTTTTGCGCCAGGCCCGACATGTCGAGCACCGACACGCCCCGGCCCTCGAGATGCGCCGCCACGGCGATGATCTGCCCGATGGTGATCACGCCCGTGCCGCCGATGCCGTTGACGAGGATGCCGTAGGGCGCCGCGAGCTCCGGCGGCGAAATTTCAGCGACCGCCGGAAACGCGTCCGCCGCGTCGTGCCGCGACACGACGCGGCCCTTTTTCAGCTGCCCGCCCTCCACCGTGACGAAGCTCGGGCAGAAGCCCTTGATGCAGGAGAAATCCTTGTTGCAGGTCGACTGGTTGATCTTGCGCTTGCGGCCGAACTCCGTTTCCAGAGGCTCCACCGACAGGCAGTTCGACTTCGCGCTGCAATCGCCGCAACCCTCGCACACCATCTCGTTGATGAGCGCGCGCCTGGCGGGATCGGGATATTCGTTGCGCTTGCGGCGGCGGCGTTTTTCCGAGGCGCAGGTCTGGTCGTAGATGAGCGCCGACACGCCCGGCTGCTCGCGCAGCTCGCGCTGCACCGCGTCCAGTTCGTCGCGATGGCGGACCGTGACCCCGGGCGCCCACGCCGTGCCCGCCGGATATTTCTCGGGTTCATCGGTCACCACTACGATGGGCTTCACGCCCTCGGCCGCGATCTGGCGCGAGATGCTCGCCGGGTCCAGCGGGCCGTCGTGCATCTGGCCGCCCGTCATCGCCACCGCGTCGTTGTAGAGGATCTTGTAGGTCATCGTGACCTTGGCGGCCACCGCGGCGCGGATCGCGAGCAGCCCCGAGTGGTAGTACGTGCCGTCGCCGAGGTTGGCGAAAATGTGCTTTTCGTCGGTGAACGGCGCCTGGCCGATCCAGGGCGCGCCCTCCGCGCCCATGTGCGTGAAGGTGGCGGTGCTGCGGTTCATCCACACCGCCATGAAGTGGCAGCCGATGCCGGCGGTGGCGCGGCTGCCCTCGGGAACGCGGGTCGAGGTGTTGTGCGGACAGCCCGAGCAGAAGTACGGCTGGCGCAGCGCGGTGACGCGCGGCCGGGCGAGGGCCTTCTCCTTGAAGTCGAGAAACGCGAGCCGTTCGCGGAAGGCGCTGCCGAGCAGGTGATCCATGCCCAGGCGCGTCATGCGGCTCGCGATCGCGCGCGCCACCATCGCCGGGGAATGCTCATAGCTCGCCGGCAGGAGCCAGGTCCCGGCAGGCCGGCCCTCGCCGCGGCTCCACTCGCCGTTGTCATCGAACTTGCCGACGACGCGCGGCGCGCGCGCGCCCGGCTCCCAGGTATAGAGCTCTTCCTTGATCTGGTATTCGATCAGCTGGCGCTTTTCCTCGACGACGAGGATTTCCTCCAGCCCTTCGGCAAAGCGGCGCGCGCCCTGCGGCTCGAGCGGCCAGCTCATCGCCACCTTGTAGACGCGCAAGCCGATGTGGCGTGCCGCCGCCTCGTCGATGCCGAGGTCGGCGAGCGCCTGCATCGTGTCGCCGTACGACTTGCCCGTGGTGACGATGCCCAGGCGCGGGCGCGGCGAGTCCCACACGATGCGATCGAGCCGGTTGGCGCGCACGTAGGCGAGCGCGGCGTACACCTTCCAGTCGAGCAGGCGCGACTCCTGCTCGAGAAAGCTGTCGGGCCAGCGGATGTTGAGCCCGCCCGGCGGCAATGCGAAATCCTCCGGCAGGCGGATCACGACGCGATCCGGATCAATATCGACCGACGCGCCGGACTCGACCACGTCGGTGACGCACTTGAACGCGATCCAGCAGCCCGAGTAGCGGCTCATGGCGAAGCCGTGCAGGCCGAGGTCGAGATACTCCTGCACGCTGGCCGGGTTCAGCACCGGGATGCAACAGGCCTTGAAGATGTGCTCGCTCTGATGCGGGAGCGTCGAGGACTTGGCGCCGTGATCGTCGCCCGCCAGCACCAGCACGCCGCCGTGCTTCGAAGTGCCCGCGGCGTTGGCGTGCTTGAAGACGTCGCCGCAGCGATCGACGCCGGGGCCCTTGCCGTACCACATCGAGAACACGCCGTCGTAGCGCGCGCCCGGAAACATGCCGACCTGCTGCGTGCCCCAGATCGCGGTCGCTGCGAGGTCTTCGTTCAGGCCCGGCTGGAACCTGATGTGATGCCGGTCGAGGTGCGCGCGCGCGCGCATCAGCGTCTGGTCAAGGCCGCCGAGCGGCGAGCCGCGATAGCCCGAAACATAACCCCCGGTGTTGAGCCCCGAGCGCTCGTCGCGCACCCGCTGCAGCATCGCCAGCCGCGCGATCGCCTGCATGCCGGTGAGGAACACGCGGCCCTGCGGCAGCGTGTACTTATCGTCGAGCGAAGCCTTGGCGAGAATCGCGGGATCGACGGGCGCGTTCATCGGGTGTCCTCCACGAAG
>SCUH01000288.1 GCA_004298295.1 Betaproteobacteria bacterium
ATCCTCGTCATCGACTACGGCTTTTCGCAACGCGAGTACTACCATCCGCAGCGCTCGATGGGCACCCTGATGTGCCATTACCGCCATCGCGCGCACGGCGATCCGTTCCTGCATCCCGGCCTGCAGGACATCACGGCACACGTCGACTTCAGCGCCCTGGCGCGCGCCGCCGAGGCGTCGGACCTCGAGCTGCTGGGTTATGCCGGACTGGCGCAGTTCCTGGTGAACTGCGGCATTACCGAGGTGCTCGGCGCCGAGCATGCCTTGGACGTCGCGCATTACGCCCCGCTCGCCGCCTCTGCCCAGGTCCTCCTCTCGCCCGCGGAAATGGGCGAACTGTTCAAGGTGCTCGCGGTCGGACGCGGCACGCAGCAGCCGCTGGCGGGGTTTGCACAGGGCGACCGCAGCCACGCGCTGTAGATGCACGTCTTCTTCTTCGCGCTGCTCGCGGCCGCTGCATCGGCCGCATTCGCCGACGATGCCTCACGCGCCCGGGTGCGCTGGGCGCAAAGCCCGCATGGCCCCCTGCTGGAGCGGATCCTGCCGCCGACGTTCGGCGCCGCGCAGCTGCCCCGGCCGCGCTCCGCGGGCGCAAAGCTCGTCGTGCGCTACTGCGTGCAGTGCCACAACCTGCCCAATCCGGCGATGCACGACGCCCGGCGCTGGCCCTCGGTGCTCGAGCGCATGGTGTTGCGCATGCGCGGCAAGGGCAATCTGGGCGTGCTGATGAAGGAGATGATGGCGGGGGTCGAGGCGCCGACCGAGGCAGAGCATCGCGTGCTGCTCGCCTACCTGCGCCGGCACGCGCAGCAGGCAATCGATCCGCAGACCGTGGCCGATCTTTACGCGCCCGAGGGCGAAGCCTTTCGTCTCGCCTGCAGCCAGTGCCATGTGCTCCCCGACCCTGGGCGCTACACCGCCGCCGAGTGGCCTAGAGTCGTCGCGCGGATGCAGGAGAACATGCAATGGATGAACCGTGTCGTCGGCACGAAACCCGTTCCCGGGGAGCCGCAGTTGCGCCTCGAGGATATCAACGCCTTCCTCGCGCGGCACGCGCGCCGCGCGGACTAGGCTAGAGCCGGCGCTCGTCGAGCCAGTCCACGATCACCTGCGCCGCCCTTTCCCAGGCCGGTTCGAGCATGATCGCGTGGCCCAGGCCGTCGAGCCGACGGTATGCGGCGCCCAGCAGGTGTGCCGCGCTTTGCGCGATGCTGGGCGCGATGAGGGCATCATGTTCCGCGCCCAGCACCAGGGCGTCGACGCGCGCCATGCGCCACAGTTGCGGCAGGCCCCAGAGCGTCATGTCCATGAGCGCGCGGCGCGACTCCGCCTGCATGCGCGCATAGTGGCGATCGATCCGGTCGGCATCCACCGGACCCGAGAACAGTGCTTCGGCAAGGGCCCTGCGCGACGCGGAATGCCCGCCGGCCAGCGAATTGATTTCTGCGAAAAACTGCGGCCGGCCGAAGGCGAGCGAAAACGTCGAGGGCAGGAGCCCGAACGGCGGCACGGGACAAACGTGAACCACCGCGCGAGCCGTCGCGCGCTCGAGATATTTCTGCACCACGAGCGCACCCATCGAATGACCGATGAGTACCGGCGGCTGGCCGATCTCGGATACCGCCTGCGCGAGATCGTCGACGTAGTCTCCGATCCCGAAATCGTGCAGGCGCTCGCGCCCGCCGCTCGCGCCGTGGCCGCGCAGCGACAGCGCGTAGCACGGGAATCCTCGTTCGGCGAACCACGGCAGGAAGTGTTCGTCCCAGCACCAAGCGCCCACGTAGGCGCCGTGCAGAAACAGCAATGGCGTGCGCGGCGCGCCCCCTGCCGGCTGCCGCTGCAGGATTTCGAGCGCGATCAACCCGGTACCGCCATCCCGCGCGCCACCGCCGGGCGCGCCGCGATGGTGTCGAACCAGCGTTTCACGTTTGGAAAGTCGGCGAGCGCCACCTGGTGCCATTCGTATCGCGCCACCCAGGGGAAGGTCGCGATGTCGGCGATCGAATACTCGGCGGCGAGGAACGCGGCCTCGCCGAGGCGCCGCTCGAGCACGCCGTAGAGACGCCGCGTCTCGCGCTTGTAGCGCTCGATCGCGTAAGGCACGGGCTCCTTCGCCGACCGAAGGAAATGATGGACTTGACCGAAGATCGGTCCCACCCCGCCCATCTGGAACATGAGCCATTGCAGCGCTTCGTACCTGCCGCGCGTGGTCTGCGGCAGGAACCGCCCCGTCTTGCCGGCAAGATAAACGAGAATCGCCCCGGACTCGAACAGCGTGAGGGGCGCGCCGTCCGGGCCGTCGGAATCCATGATCGCCGGGATCTTGCTGTTCGGATTGATCGCAACGAAGGCGTCCGCAAACTGCTCGCCCTTGCCGATATTCACCGCGTGCACGCGGTAGGGCAGGCCGCATTCCTCCAGCAGGATGGAGACCTTGCGGCCGTTGGGCGTGGTCCAGGTGTAAAGGTCGATCATCTCGCTCGGCGCTCGCGCAAAGGCGGCAATTCTAGAGGTTCCGGCGGCCGCGCTGCCGCCGCGCGCTACTCGCCGCGCAGCGCTTCCAGCGGGTCGAGCGCGGCGGCACGCCGCGCCGGCAGCACGCCGGCGGCGAGCCCCACCGATACCGCGACGACTTCGGCCAGCACGGCATAGAGCCACGGCGTGTGCACCGGCAGGGCGGGCAGCGCAAACGCCAGGATGCCGGCGATGCCCCAGCCCAACGCCAAGCCGGCGGCGCCGCCGACCGCGGCGAGCAGCGCGGCTTCGCCGAGGAACAGCAGCAGGACGGCGCGCTGGGTCGCGCCGATCGCCCGCAGCAGGCCGATTTCGCCGGTGCGCTCGGCCACCGCGATGGTCAGGATGGTGAGGATGCCGACGCCGCCGACCACGAGCGATATGGCGCCGATCGCCGCCACCGCAAAGGTGATGGCGTCGAGCACCGTGTCGAACACCTCGAGCATCTTCTGCTGCGGCGTGACGGTGAAATCCTCCGCGCCGTGACGCCCGATGAGCACGCGCCGGATCCCGGCTTCGACTTCGGCGAGCGGCGCGGTCGGCTCGTAGGTGACGTGGATTTCCATCAGGCTTTCGCGGTTGAACATGTCGAGCGCGCGCGCCACCGGAATGAACACCGTGTCGTCGAGATCGAAGCCGAGGATCTGCCCCTTGGACTCCATCACGCCGACGACCCGATAGCGTTCGCCGCCGACGCGCAGCCGGCTGCCGAGCGGGTTGGCGCCGCCGTAGAGCTCCCTCGCGACTTTCGCCCCCAGCACCGCGAACGCGCGCGCGGAGCGCGGATCGTCCTGCGGCAGGTATTCGCCGCTTGCCACGCGCATGCTGAGCGCGCGCACGAAGTCCGGACCGGTGCCGTACAGCGTGACGCGCCGGCTCTTGCCGACGTACTCGACCTCGGCATTGCCCTGCACCAGCGGGTCGGTCACCCGCACATGCGGCGCGCGGCGCAGCGCGAGCGCGTCCTCGATCGAGAGCGGCCGCACCGTGTTGACCGAGCCGAGCGAAGCGCCGTGCGTCTGGATGCGGCCCGGCGTGACGGTGATGAGGTTGGTGCCGAACTGTGTGAACTCGGAGACGACGAAACGGTGCAGCCCCTCGCCGATCGAAGTCAGCAGGATCACCGCAGCGATGCCCACGGCGATGCCGAGCGCCGTGAGCAGCGTGCGCAGGCGGTGCGCCGCCAGCGAAGCCACGGTAAAGCGCACGAAATCGACCCAGCCCATGGCTCTAGCGCTTCGACAGCGCGCGCACCGGATCGAGCCGCGCCGCGCGCCGCGCCGGCGCGACCGAGAAGAGCACCGCGGTGGCGATCGCCGTGAGCGGCGCCGCGATCACCGCCCACCAGGGGGCGGTGAACGGGATGCTCGGAAAGAGCTGCCCGATGAAAAGCTGCCCGAGCTTGCCGACCGTCAGGCCGAGCGCCGCGCCGCCGAGCGCGAGCAGCACGGCCTCCGAGAGGAAGATCAGACGGATGTTGAGGCCGGTCGCGCCGAGCGCTTTCAGCAGGCCGATCTCGTGGCGCCGCTGGGTCACCGAGATCAGCATCACGTTCATGATCAGGATGCCGGCGACCGCGAGGCTGATCGCGGCGAGCCCTCCCACCGCGAGCGTGAGCGCGCGCAGGATGCGATCGAAGGTGGCGAGCACCGCGTCCTGAGTGACGACGGTGACTTCGCGCTTGCCGTCGTGGCGCTCGCGCAGGATCTCCTCGATGTCGCTTTGCGCATAGGCGATCTGCTCCCGGCTCTTTGCCTCCACCAGGACGCGGAACAGCGCCTCGGTGTTGAACAGCGCCTGCGCCGCCGCCAGCGGCACGATCACGATCTCGTCGGTGTTGAAGCCGAGCGATTCGCCCTGGCTCGCCAGCACGCCGACGACGCGAAAGCGCCGGTCGCCGATGCGCAGCCACTCGCCGAGCGCGCGCCGCGCGCCAAAGAGCTCGGCGGCCACCTTGGCGCCCACCACGCACACCGGTTGGCTGTGGCGCGGATCGCCGGGCGGCAGGAACTGCCCCTGCGCCATCTCCATGTGGCGGATATCCATCAGTTCCGCGGTCGAGCCGAGCACCGGCGTTTCGCGGCTGCGCGCGCCGACGCGCACGTCGCCAGCGCCGACGATGAGCGGCGCGAGGCGCCGCACCGCCGGGCTGCGCTTCAAGGCGAGCGCGTCCTCCAGTGTCAGGTCGCGCGGCGTCTTGCCGATCAGCACGCCGGGCATCGACCCCGCGGTTTCGCTGCGGCCGGGCAGCACGATCACGAGGTGCGTGCCCAGGGACCCGAACTGGTTCACGACGTACAGGCGCGCGCCCTCGCCGATCGAGCTGACGGCGACGACCGCCGCGACCCCGATGCCCATGGCGAGCAGGATGAGGAGCGTCCGCCCGGGCGAACCGCGCACCACCTGCCACGCAAACCCGAGCGTGTCGGCGAGACGCATGATCGGAACGGGGGAACCCTCAGGTTCCCCCGTGACCCCCTCCCGCGCCCCGCTCGTCGCTGACGATGGCGCCGTCGACCATGCGCAGGCGCCGGTGCGCGCGCGCGCCGATCTCCCCGTCGTGCGTCACCACCATGACCGTGCCGCCCGCGTGATGCACGCCTTCCAGCACCGCCATCACCTCCTGCCCGGTGTGGCGGTCGAGGTTGCCGGTCGGCTCGTCGGCCAGAATGACGGTCGGCCGCATCGACATGGCGCGTGCGATCGCCACGCGCTGGCACTGGCCGCCGGAGAGCTGGTCCGGCCGGTGCCGCGCGCGCGCCTCCAGCCCGTACTCCGCCAGCAGCCGCGCGAGGCGCGTCCTGCGCTCGGCGGGATCGATGCCCGCGAGCACCATCGGCAGCTCGATGTTCTGCTCCGCCGTGAGTCGGGCGACGAGATGGAAGAACTGGAACACGAAGCCGATCTTCTCGCGCCGCACGCGCGACAGGGCATCGTCGTCCAGTCCCGTGACGTCACGGCCATCGAGCGCGTAGCGCCCGGCATTGGGCCGGTCGAGCAGCCCGATGACGTTGAGCAGCGTCGACTTGCCCGAGCCCGAAGGGCCCATCAGCGAAAGATATTCACCGCGCGCAATCTCCAGATTCACGCCGCGCAGCGCGTGCACTTCCTCCTCGCCGACGCGGAACACGCGCTCGATGCCGGAGAGGCGGATCATTTCGCCGCGGCGCTGGCGGGCTTCGCTTCCTCGGCCGCGTGCGCACCGGCCTTGACCCCGGCGCGCTCGAGCGAAGTCACGACGCGGGCGCCGCGCGGCAGGCCGCTCTTCACCTCGCTGAACTCCCAGTTGGTCAGGCCCACCTCGACCGCGCGCTCCGCCAGCCGGCCGTCTTCGTCAAGCAGCAGCACTCGGTTGCCCGGCATCAGCGCGCTGGTCGGGACGCGCAGCACGTTGTCGCGCGCCTCGACGACGACCTCGATGTCCGCGCTGTAGCCGACGAGCAGATGGCGCGTCTCGAGCGGGACGTCGAACTCGACTTCGACCTCTACGGTGCGCGCCTGTTTTTCCAGCGCCAGCACGTAGGGCGCGATGCGCCGCAGCTTGCCGGCGAAACTGCGGCCGCGGTAGGCATCCAGGGTGATGCGCCCGCTCATGCCGATTTTCAGGCGCGCGGCGTCCACTTCGTCGATCGGCGCCGAGACGTAGAGGCAGGAATCGTCGATCAGGTCGATCGCCGGCAGGGTCGGAATGCCCGGCGGCGATGGCGTGAGGAATTCGCCCACCTCGCCGTTCACCTCCGCGACGATGCCGGCGAAGGGCGCGCGCACCACGGTGCGGGCGGTGTCGGCGCGCGAAGCGCTGATGCGTGCCTGCGCCTCGGCAACCTGCGTGCGCGCCGACTCGCAAGCCGCCTGCTTCGCCTGGGATTCGCTCTCGGCGCGGTCGACGCGTTCCTCGGAAACGAAGCCCTTGTCGCGCAGCTGGCGCGTGCGCACCGCGTCACGCGCGGCCGCCGCGGCGACCAGGCAGGCCTCATTGACGTGCGAGCGCGCCGTCTGCAGCTGCTCGCGCGCCACGCGTTCGCGCGCCACGAGGTCGTCGTTCCAGAGTTCGAGCAGCAGCTGGCCGGCCTGCACCCGGTCGCCCTCGCGCACGGCGAGTTTTTCGATGCGCCCGCCCAGTGGCGTCGCCAGCTTGGCGCGGCGGCAGGCCGCCACCGAACCGGCGCGCGTGTTGGCCACCGTGTTCTCGACCCTGCCGGGCTCCACCGCGGCCACCAGCACCGCGACCGGCTTGGGCCGCGACCATTGCCAGGCCGCGTACGCGAGCGCCGCAAGGATCAGGACGACGAGCAGGCGGGGCCAGATTTTCGACCAGGGCATGGCAGTCATAGGGCGTGATTGTGCCGCTCCAGAGCGCCGGTCAATTGACGCAGCGCAACCGCCTCAGCCACCGAGCGCCGTCGCGATCGCCTGTACCCGCGCGGCCTCGAGGCGGGTGGCAATGTCCGCGCGCGTCGCCGCCGCGCCTGCGATAGCGGCCGCGTCTACGGCCGCTGCGGCGGCGAGCGAGCGCTCGAGGCGCGTGCACACCGATGCCATGGCCGGCCCCGGTTCGGCGAAGCGGGCCGCCGCGAGAAGCTCGCGAAAGCGCTCCGGGCGCCGCAGCGCGTCGGTGCTCTTGAGCAGCGCGAGCAGCCGCTTCGGCGGCGCCGCGCCGGCTTCGCGCCAGGCCGCGCACAAGCGACCGCCGAGGAGCGCGAGTTCGCGCTCGGCGTTGGGCACGCGCAGGCGCTCGCAAAGCGACGCCACTGCGGCCGCTTCGGCGTTCCAGGCGAGCAGCGCGAAGCGCACCGTCAGCGGCGCGCCGCCGGCCGCGCCGCGCGCGAGCGCCAAGGCGTCGGGGCGGATCCCGGGCAGCAGACGTTCGAGCGCGCCGCAGCGCTCGAGCGCTGCCAGCATGTGCTCGGGATGCGCTTCGCCAAGCCCGCGCGCGAGCTCCTGCCACACGCGCTCGGGCACCAGATGCTCGACTTCGCCCGCCTCGACCATGCGGCGCATGAGCGCCAGCGTCTCGGCCGCGATCCGGAACTCGAAACGCGCGGCAAAGCGCGCCACGCGCAGGATGCGCACCGGGTCCTCGGCAAAGGCTTCGCTCACGTGCCGCAGCACGCCCTCGCGCAGGTCGCGCGCGCCGCCGAACGGGTCGATCAGCGCGCCGCCGGGGTCGCGCGCCATGGCATTGATCGTCAGATCGCGCCGCGCGAGATCCTGCTCGAGCGTGACGTCGGGCGCGGCGTAGACGGTGAAACCCTTGTAGCCGCGGCCGCTCTTGCGCTCGGTGCGCGCAAGCGCGTATTCCTCGTGCGTTGCCGGATGCAGGAACACCGGGAAGTCCCGGCCCACCGCCTTGAATCCCGCGGCGCTCATGTCTTCCGGCGTAGCGCCGACGACCACCCAGTCGCGGTCCGCCACGGCGATGCCGAGCAGCTCATCGCGCACCGCGCCGCCGACGACGTACGCCTTCACGCGCGCCGCGGCATGCGTCTTCAGCGATGCGCGCGCTGGCGCAGCTGCGCGTACCGCGTGCGCGATTTCGCGGGCGCGAGCCAGCCCGGCGCCGCCACCTCGAGCGCCGTGGGCTGCAGGCCGAACGGCAGCGCGCTGCCGCTGCAGACGCTCGGCACCTGCATGGAGCGGAGGTTGTCGCGCGTCATGAGCGGCGCCGGCATCCACTCCATCACCCTCGCCTGCAGGAAGGAGGCCCAGTCCGGCAAGCCGACGACGAGGCGCCGCCGCCCGGTCGCGGCGCAGACGTAGCGCACCAGTTCGGCCAGTTGATAAACCTTCGGTCCGCCCAGGTCGTAGCGCTGGCCGCGCGTCGCGGGATCGTCGAGTGCGGCGATGAAGGCGCGCACCACGTCGCCCACGTAGACCGGCTGGAAACGCGCCCGCGGGCAGGCGATCGCGAGCACCGGCAGCACCGCCGCGAGGCGGGCGAAGAGATTCAGGAAAGCGTCGTCAGGCCCGAAAATCACGGACGGGCGGAACACCGTCACGGCGAGATCGTCGGCCGCGAGCACTGCCTGCTCGCCGATGCCCTTGGAGCGCAGGTATTCCGAGGGCGCATCCGGCGCGGCGCCGAGTGCGCTCATGTGCAGCAGGCGCCGGACGCCGGCCGCGCGGCAGGCAGCGACCGCAGCCTGCGCGATCTCGACGTGCGCGCGCGCGAAATCCGGGCCGTAATCGTTCGGTCCGCGCTCGTCCGGCCGGCCGCGCCGGCTGTGCAGCACGCCTACCAGATTGATCAGCGCGTCGTGACCCGCCGCCATCCGCGCCAGGGCGTCGGCGCCGGCGACCTCGCCCTCGATGACATCGACCGTGGGCAGCAGGATGAGGTGCTTGGCGCGCTCGCGACGCCGCGTCGGCACCGTGACCTCGGCGCCCGCGGCGGCGAGCGCCGCAACCAGATGCCGGCCGACGAATCCGCCGCCGCCGAGGACCAGGATCCTGCGGTGGCGCATGGCTCAGGACGGCGCGTCGGGCGCGCGTTCGCCCGGCAGGATGGTGCCGAGGCGCTGCTTGAGCGGCGTATGCCTGCCGCCGTGGAGCATCGCGTAGTACATCGTGTTGGCCATCACTTTCTTCACGTAGTCGCGCGTTTCGTTGAACGGAATGGTTTCGGCGTAGATCGCCCCCTCGAGCGGTTTGGCGTCGCGCCAGCGGCGCGCGCGCCCAGGCCCGGCGTTGTAAGCCGCGCTCGCGAGCACGGGGTGGCCGAGGCTCTCCAGCACGTACTTGAGGTAGCCGGTGCCGAGCGTGACGTTGGTACCGACCTCGCTCACGCGCTGCGGCGCGAGGCTCATGCCGATCCTGCGCGCCATCCAGCTCGCGGTCGCCGGCATCAGCTGCATCAGGCCGCGCGCGCCCGCGGCGGACCTGGCGTCGGCGATGAAGCGGCTTTCCTGCCGCACCAGGCCGAGCACCCAGGCTTCCTCGAGATCGAAGGCGCGCGCCTGTTCGCGAAAGACCTCGCGGAACGGCGCCAGGAATCGCACCTGGAAGTTGTGCTGGCGGGCGGTGCGATCCGCCGTGTTGATGGCGCGGTCGAACACCTCGGCGCGGCGCGCGAGCTCCGCCGCGGCAAGCAGCTGCGGGTCGTCCATGCCGCGGATCGTGAAATTCCACTCGCGCGTCGCCTCGCTGCGCAGTCCCAGGCGATACAGCTCGAGCGCGCGCGCGAGGCCCGGATCGCGCTTGGCGAGCGCGACCTCGTCCTCGCCCGCGACGTGCGTCGGCTGCGGCACCGTGATCGCCTCGCCCAGCTCCTCCGCCGCCAGCAGGCCGTAGAAGTCAGGCTGTCCCGAGATGCGCAGAAAGTAGGCGCGTGCGCCGTCGGCGCTGCCCTGTGCGGCGAGCGCGCGGCCGTACCAGTAGGTCCACGCCGTATCCTGCCGCGCCGTGATCGACAACGGGTCGATCGCCGCGCGCACCATCTGCCAGTCCGCGGCGCGCAGCGCGGCGCGCGCCTTCCACGCGAGCTGCTCGTCGCTCAGTTCGGCATCGCCCGCCAGGCGGTACCAGGCAACCGCCTCCACCAGATGGCGGCGCGCGGCTTCGTATGCGATCCGGCCCCACAAGCTCTTGCGCTCCGCATCGCTCAAGCGCAGGCCGAGCGGCCCCATCAGCACCTCCGCCGCGGGCCGCGGATCGGTGCGCGCCAGTCGCACGAAAGCGAAGCGCAGCATCTCGCGCGCGGCGCGCGTCTCCAGGTTGGCCGGCGGATTCGCAAGCACGCGCTGCGGCGCGCTCGCGGCCTGCTGCAACAGGCGCTCATCGGGCGCATCCGCCTTCGGCAGATGACCGAGCGCCCGTTTGGCGGCGGCCAGCTGTCCGTGGTCGAGCAGCAACTGCACCCGGTCCCAGATCTGCGCGCCGTCGAGCCGTCCGGCCGCGATCAGCCCTGCCGCGAGCGTCGCGCAGCCCGCGGGCAGCTCCTTCGGCTCGCGCCACATCGTCCGCGCTTCTTCGTACGCGCTGTCGTCGCCGCGCGCGAGGCGCGCCGACCACGCATAGCAGCGGATCTCCGCGTCCTCCCGCACGAGCGGTGCGAGCGCCGTCTCGAACGCCGCCCAGTCGCCACGGCGCCCGAGTTCCTTCAGCCATTCGCCGCGCAGGCGCTCTGCAAGGTAGCTGCCGTTGCGCGCCGCAAGGAAGGCATTCACCTCCTGCGGCGAGGCATCTTCCAGCCGCAGCGTCAGGCGCCAGTAATCGACATAGGGTTCGAGCAGGTGTCCTTCGAGCAGCGCCGCCTGCTTCGCCAGCTTGAACGCATCGCCGGCGCGAAACGCCTCGTGCGCGGCCAGCAGGGCGTCGTCGGGACTGGACTTTTTCGGCGCCGCGCACACCGCTCCCGCGCCGAGCACGGCAAGCGCCAGTGCTATAGTCAGGAGGTGCTGCAAAAACATCGCTCAAGCATAGCATGCAGGGCGAGACGCTGAAGCGCTGGCGCGCCGCCGAGCGCGCCAGGCTGATCGCGGCGCGCGAGGCGATCGATCGCAGCATTCTGGACAACCTGCGCCGGCGCATCGATGCGCATCTGGAACGCGCGTTCCCCGGCCTGGCCAAGGGGGTGCTGGCACTTTGCTGGCCGATCCGCAATGAGTACGACGCGCGCCATCTTGCGAGAACGCTGCGCGCGCGCGGCGCGTTGACCGCGCTGCCGGTGGTCGTCGCGCCGCGCACCCCGCTCACCTTCCGCGAGTGGCATCCGGGGGTGACGCTCGCGAGGGGCGCGCTCGGCATCGCCTACCCGGTCGGCTCGCGCGCGCTCGTGCCCGACCACGTGCTGCTGCCGATGAACGGCTGGGATGACGGCGGCTACCGTCTCGGCTACGGCGCGGGCTACTTCGACCGCACGCTCGCCAGCCTGGCGAGGAAACCCGACATCATCGGGGTCGCCTTCGAGCTGGCCCGGATGCCCACCATCCACCCGCAGCCCTGGGACATTCCGGTCGACTACGTCGTCACGGAACGCGGCGTGTACCGGCGCGACGCCGGGGAATTGGCGTTTCTGGGCGAACCGGCGGCCGGCACACCGAGCCGGCTTGCCTCGGCGGTCTGTTACGCCGACGAAGTCGCGCCGGATTATTTCGGCGCGCCGAAACCCTAGCCGAGGAACAGCCGGTAGGCGGGATTGCGCGTCTCGTCGGAGAACGGGTAGCCGAGCTGCGCCAGAAAACGGCGGAAATCGCGCATGCCCTCGCGCGGCACCTGGATGCCGACGAGGATCGAGCCGTAGTCGGCGCCGAGATTGCGGTAATTGAACAGGCTGATGTTCCAGCCCGGGTTCATCGCGGAAAGAAAGCGCATCAGCGCGCCCGGGCGCTCCGGAAACTCGAAGCGATAGAGCAGCTCGTTCCTGGCGAGCGGCGAGTGGCCGCCGACCATGTGGCGCATGTGGCCCTTCGCCACCTCGTCGTCCGAGAGGTCGAGCGTGCGGAAGCCCCCGCGCCGCAGCAGCCGCGCGGTGCGCGCGGTCTCGTCGCGGTCGTGCACCGTGACGCCGACGAAGATGTGCGCCTGGCGCGGATCCGACATGCGGTAATTGAATTCGGTGATGTTGCGCCCGCCGATCGCCTTGCAGAAGCGCCGG
>SCUH01000289.1 GCA_004298295.1 Betaproteobacteria bacterium
AATTCGCTGCAGGGCAAGGTGTTCCTGCTGCTCGGCCTGATCGATGCGTCGTTCATCATCGGCCTCGGCATTGCGATGTTCTTCGCCTTCGCCAACCCCCTCGCAACCGCGTTCCGCTGAGCGCGGCGTGAGCGGGATCGTGTCCCGGGAGGCCATCGCATGAACATCAATCTGACGCTGTTCGCGCAGGCGCTGACGTTCTTTGCCTTCATCGCCTTCACGGTGAAGGTGGTCTGGCCTTACATGCTGCGCGCGATCGAGGCGCGCCAGAAGACGATCGCCGACGGTCTGGCGGCGGCCGACCAGGGCCGCAAGTCGCTCGAGCTTTCCACGCGGCAGGCCGATGATGCGATCCGGGCGGCGCGCGAGCGTGCGGCCGAAGTCGTGGCGCAGGCGGAAAGGCGCGCGGTCCAGATGGTCGAGGAAGCCAAGGCCGCGGCCAAGGACGAAGGCGCGCGCGAGAAGGCCGCCGCGCAAGCGGAGATCGAGCAGGAGGTATCGCGCGCGCGCGAGCAATTGCGCGAGCATGTGGCGACGCTTGCCGTGGCGGGGGCCGAAAAGATCCTGCGCCGCGAAGTCGATGCCAGGGCCCACGCCGAACTCCTCGACGGGATCAAGAAGCAGCTCTGATGGCTGAACCCAGCACCATCGCGCGGCCCTACGCAGAAGCCGTCTTCAGGCTGGCGGACGCGCAGGGCCGGCTGGCCGAATGGTCGGTCGCGCTCGCCAATCTCGCGGCCGTCGCGGCCGATGCCCGCGTGCGCGCGGCCGTCGGCGATCCGAACCTGCCGGCCGCGAAGGTCGCAGGATTGTTCATCGCCGTCCTCGCCGGCAAGTTGAGCGGCGAGGCCGAGAACCTGGTGCGGGTTCTGGCGGAGAACGGCCGGCTGGACGTCCTGGCCGAGATCTGCACGCAGTACGAGGCGCTGAAGAACGAACGCGAGGGCGTGGTCGAGGCCGAGGTGTTCTCGGCATTCGAACTAGACGCCGCGCAGGTCGCCGACCTAGTGTCACGCCTGGAAAAGAAAACCGGCCGCAAGGTGAAGGCGCGCGTCAGTGTCGATGCCTCGCTGATCGGCGGCGTGAAGATTGTCATCGGCGACAAGGTCATCGACGGTTCGGCGCGCGCGCAGCTCGGCGCGCTCGAGGCCGCCCTCAAGGCTTGAAGCTTTTCAGGAGCAGTCATGCAACTTAACCCGTCCGAAATTTCGGAACTGATCAAGAGCCGGATCCAGAACCTGGATGCCGGCGCGCAGATGCGCACGCAAGGCACGGTCGTTTCGGTGACCGACGGCATCTGCCGCGTTCACGGCCTCTCGGATGTGATGCAGGGCGAGATGCTGGAATTCCCGAACAGCACCTTCGGCCTCGCCCTCAACCTGGAGCGCGACTCGGTGGGCGCGGTCATCCTGGGCGCCTACGAACACATCACCGAGGGCGACACGGTCAAGTGCACCGGCAAGATCCTTTCGGTTCCGATCGGCCCCGAGCTGCTCGGGCGCGTCGTGAACTCGCTGGGCGAGCCGATCGACGGCAAGGGCCCGATCAACGCCAAACTGACCGACGTCATCGAGAAGGTCGCGCCGGGCGTCATCGCGCGGCAGTCGGTGTCGCAGCCGGTGCAGACCGGGCTCAAGGCGATCGATTCGATGGTGCCGATCGGCCGCGGCCAGCGCGAGCTGATCATCGGCGATCGCCAGACCGGCAAGACCGCGGTGGCGGTCGACACGATCATCAACCAGAAGGGCAAGGACCTGTTCTGCGTCTATGTTGCCATCGGGCAGAAGGCCTCCACCATCGTCAACGTGGTGAGAAAGCTCGAGGAGCACGGCGCGATGGAATACACCATCGTGGTCGCGGCGTCGGCGTCGGAATCGGCGGCGATGCAGTTCATCGCGCCCTATTCCGGCTGCACCATGGGCGAATACTTCCGCGACCGCGGCCAGGACGCGCTCATCATCTACGACGACCTGACCAAGCAGGCCTGGGCCTACCGCCAGGTGTCGCTGCTGCTGCGCCGGCCGCCCGGCCGCGAGGCATACCCGGGCGACGTGTTCTACCTGCACTCGCGCCTCCTGGAGCGCGCGGCGCGCGTCAATCCCGAATACGTGGAGAAGATGACGCAGGGTGCGGTCAAGGGCAAGACCGGGTCGCTGACGGCGCTGCCCGTGATCGAGACGCAGGCCGGCGACGTGACGGCGTTCGTGCCGACCAACGTGATCTCGATCACCGACGGGCAGATCTTCCTCGAGACGGACCTTTTCAATGCCGGCATCCGGCCGGCCATCAATGCCGGCATCTCGGTGTCGCGGGTCGGTGGCGCGGCGCAGACCAAGATCATGAAGCGCCGCGATACGGGCGGCGGCGTGCGCCTGGCCCTCGCCCAGTACCGCGAGCTGGCGGCGTTCGCGCAGTTCGCCTCCGACCTCGACGAGGCGACGCGCAAGCAACTGGAGCGCGGCCGCATGGTGACCGAACTCATGAAGCAGCCGCAGTACCAGCCGCTGCAGGTCTGGGAGATGGCGCTGACGCTGTTCGCCGTGAACAGCGGCTACTTCGACGACGTCGACGTGAAGAAGGCGCTCGCCGCGGAGCGCTCGATGCGCGACTACGTCAAGGGCAAGTTCGGCGACCTGGTCGCGCGCATGGAGGAAAAGAAGGATCTCGGCGGCGACGACGAGAAGGCACTGAAGTCCGCGATCGAGGACTGGAAGAAGAACGGCTCGTACTGAGCCCCAGACGCCATGCCCGGCACCAAGGAGATACGCGTCAAGATCCGGAGTGTGCAGAACACCCGGAAGATCACCAAGGCGATGGAGATGGTCGCCGCCTCCAAGATGCGCAAGGCGCAGGAACGCATGCGCATGGCGCGGCCCTACGGCGAGAAGATCCGCAATGTCGCCGCGCACATCAGCCATGCCAATCCCGAGTATCGCCATCCGTTCCTGGTCTCGCGCGAAAGCGTGAAGCGGGTCGGGCTGATCGTCATCACCACCGACAAGGGTCTGTGCGGTGCGCTGAACACCAACCTGCTGCGCATGGTGCTCGGCCAGTACAAGAGCTGGCAGGCCCAAGGCGAAGAGATCGACGTCTGCGCCATCGGCAACAAGGGCCTGGGCTTCATGCAGCGGCTCGGCGCCCATGTCGTGTCGCAGGCGGTGCAGCTCGGCGACCGGCCGCAGATGGACCGGCTGATCGGCACCATCAAGGTGATGCTCGACGGCTACATCAACGACCGCTTCGACCGCCTGGTGATCGCCTACACGCGCTTCATCAACACCATGAAGCAGGAGCCGGTGCTGGAGCAGCTGCTGCCGCTTTCCGGCGAGCGCCTGGGGGCGCCGGAAACCGTGTGGGACTACATCTACGAGCCGGAGGCGAAGGACGTGCTCGACCAGGTGATGACGCGCTACATCGAGGCGATTATCTTCCAGACCGTGGCGGAGAACATGGCCTCGGAGCAGTCGGCGCGCATGGTGGCGATGAAAGCCGCTTCCGACAACGCCGCGAACCTGATCGACGAGCTGACGCTGGTCTACAACAAGAACCGTCAGGCCGGCATTACCAAGGAACTGTCAGAGATCGTAGGCGGCGCTGCCGCCGTATAAAGGAATCGAACATGGCACAAGCACAAGGCACCATCGTCCAGTGCATCGGCGCGGTCACCGACATCGAGTTTGCGCGCGACGCGATGCCCCGGATCTACGACGCGCTCACGCTCGCCGACACGGGCGAAGCCGGGCTGGTCGAGAGGGGCCTCACCTTCGAGGTCGAGCAGCAGCTCGGCGACGGCGTGGTGCGCTGCATCGCGCTCGGTTCTTCCGACGGCTTGCGCCGGGGCATGAAGGTCAACAACACGATGGCCCCGATCTCGGTGCCCGTTGGCAAGGGCACGCTGGGGCGGATCATGGACGTCCTCGGCCGGCCGATCGACGACGTCGGCCCGATCCAGTCCGATACGCTGCGTTCGATCCACCAGCCCGCGCCCAAGTTCGAGGAGCTCTCGCCATCGGTGGAGCTGCTGGAGACCGGCATCAAGGTGATCGACCTGATCTGCCCGTTCGCCAAAGGCGGCAAGATCGGCCTGTTCGGCGGCGCCGGCGTCGGCAAGACGGTGAACATGCTGGAGCTGATCAACAACATCGCGACCCAGCACTCGGGCCTTTCGGTGTTCGCCGGTGTGGGCGAGCGCACGCGCGAAGGCAACGACTTCTATCACGAGATGACCGAGGCCGGCGTGGTGCGGCTCGACAAGCTGGAAGAGTCCAAGGTGGCGATGGTGTTCGGCCAGATGAACGAGCCGCCGGGCAACCGGCTGCGCGTCGCGCTGACCGGCCTCACCATGGCCGAGAGCTTCCGCGACGAGGGCCGCGACATCCTGTTCTTCGTCGACAACATTTACCGCTTCACACTGGCGGGCACCGAAGTCTCGGCGCTGCTCGGCCGGATGCCTTCCGCCGTGGGCTATCAGCCGACGCTGGCCGAGGAAATGGGACGGCTGCAGGAGCGCATCACTTCGACCAAGGTCGGGTCGATCACCTCCATTCAGGCGGTCTACGTGCCGGCCGACGACCTGACCGATCCCTCGCCCGCGACCACCTTCGGGCACCTCGACGCCACGGTGGTGTTGTCGCGCGACATCGCTTCGCTCGGCATCTATCCGGCGGTCGATCCGCTCGACTCGACGTCGCGCCAGGTGGACCCGAACACTATCGGCGAGGAGCACTACAGCACCACGCGCGCGGTGCAGGCGACCCTGCAACGCTACAAGGAGCTGCGCGACATCATCGCGATTCTCGGCATGGACGAACTTTCGCCCGAGGACAAGCTGGCCGTGTCTCGCGCGCGCAAGATCCAGAGGTTCCTGTCGCAGCCGTTCACCGTGGCGCAGAACTTCACCGGCACGCCGGGCAAGTACGTCTCGCTCAAGGACACCATCAAGGGCTTCAAGATGATCGTCAACGGCGAGTGCGATGCGCTGCCGGAGCAGGCGTTCTACATGGTCGGCCCGATCGAAGAGGCATTCGAAAAAGCCAAGACCCTGCAGTAATGGCGAACACCATCCACATCGACGTCGTCAGCGCCGAAGCCTCGATCTACTCGGGCGAGGCCGAGTTCGTGGTGCTGCCCGGCGAAGTCGGCGAGCTCGGCATCTACCCGCGCCATACGCCGCTCATCACGCGCATCCGCCCGGGCGAGGTCAGGATCAAGCCCGCGGGCGGCGGCGCCGAGGAGCTGATCTTCGTCGCCGGGGGCATTCTCGAGGTGCAGCCGCAAATGATCACCGTGCTCGCCGACACGGCGATTCGCGGCCACGATCTCGACGAGGCGAAGGCGAACGAGGCGCTGAAAAAAGCCGAGGAAGCCCGCGCCAAGGCGCAGGACAAGCAGGAAATTGCCGCAGTCGAGGGCGAGCTCGCGATGCTCGCGGCGCAGCTCGCGGCGATCCGCCGGCTGCGCAAGAAGTAGCGCGCCTCAGCGCGCGAAGCCGACCCCGAGCGACGCCAGCCGCTCGATTTCCTCGGGTGAAAATCCCCAGTCGGCGAGCGCCTCGCCGCCGCGGGCGCCGCGTTCGGGCGGTTCGCGCCGGATCGCGCCGGGGGTGCGCGAATAGCGCGGCGCGGGCGCGGGCTGTGCGAGGCGACCCGAATCGATGAACGTGTTGCGGCTCGCGTTGTGCGCGTTCGCGCGCGCCTCGGAAAACGTGAGCACCGGCGCGAAACACGCGTCGGAGCCTTCAAAGACGCAATCCCACTCGGCGCGCGTCTTGGCGCGGAATACCTGCGCGAAGCGGCTGCGAAGCTCCGGCCAGCGGCTGCGGTCGTGTTGCGCCGGCAGCGCTTCGCCTGCGAGCCCCAGCCGCTCGAGCAGCTCGGCGTAGAACTTCGGCTCGATCGCGCCGATGGCGACGAACTTCGCATCCTGCGTTTCGTAGACGTCGTACCAGGGCGCGCCCGAATCGAGCACGTTCACGCCACGCACTTCGCTCCAGCGCTTGCCGGCCAGCATGCCCCAGAACATCGTCGACAGGAGCGAGGCGCCGTCCACCATCGCAGCATCCACCACCTGGCCTTTGCCCGAGCGGCGCGCCTCCAGCAGGGCGCAGGCGATGCCAAACGCGAGCAGCATGCCGCCGCCGCCAAAGTCGCCGATGAGATTCAAGGGCGGAACCGGCGCTTCGCCGGCGCGGCCGATCGCGTGCAGGATGCCGGTCAATGCGATGTAGTTGATGTCATGGCCGGCCCGCGTCGCCAGCGGCCCCTCCTGCCCCCAGCCGGTCATGCGGCCGTAGACCAGTTTCGCGTTGCGCGCCGCGAGCGCTTCGGGCCCCAGTCCGAGCCTTTCCATGACGCCGGGGCGGAAGCCCTCGATGAGCGCATCGGCGCGCGAGGCAAGGCGCAGCGCCGCCTCAACCCCCTCCTTCACCTTGAGATCCAGCGTCACGGAGCGCCGGCCGCGCAGCATGACATCGGACCAGCGCTCGCGCCCGAGGCCGAGTCCGGGATCGTCGGGGCGGTCGACGAGCAGTACGTCGGCCCCCATGTCGGCAAGCATCATGCCGCAGAAAGGCCCCGGGCCGATCGCCTCGAACTCCAGTATCCGGATTCCAGCCAGAGGCCCCATCGCGGTCCTCAGGGTGCCGTCGCGTAGGGTTCGTCCGCGGCAACGAACTCGGTTTCCGCGGCCGCCGCCGCGCCCCACTCTCTCACCGCGGGCGCATCCAGCAGCGCGCTTTGGTAATCGAGCGCGGCACCGGCGAGCGTCACGCCATAGGTGACGAAGCGCGTCGCCACGGGCGCGTAATAGGCATCGGCTGCGCAGAAGGCACCGAACAGGTGGGGTCCGCCCTGCCCGAATTGCCGGCGCGTCTGCGTCCACAACGCCGCAATGCGCGCAATGTCCCGTGCCACATCGGGGTTCATACCCTTGCCCGGATAGCGGCCGCGGAGGTTCATCGGCATGGCGCCGCGCAGCGCGCGAAAACCCGCATGCATCTCGGCGCAGATCGAGCGAGCTCGGGCGCGCGCGCGCGGATCCGCTGGCCAGACGCCATGCGAAGGGAAAAGCTCGTGTGCGCGCTCGATGATCGCCAGCGTGTCCCACGTGGCAAAGCCGGTTCCGGGTTCGCCCTCCCACAAGACGGGCACGAGCCCCGACGGCGAGTGCGTGCCGATGTGCTCCGCCCAATCCTGCGAATCGAATTTCAGTTGCCGCTCGCGAAATGCAATGCCGGCGGAACGCAGCGCAAGCCACGGTCGCATCGACCAGGACGAATAGTTCTTGTTGGCAATGACCAGCGTCAGGTGTGCACTCACGGTCCCGATTTGACCGGCTTCGAGGCGCGCACGCAAGCGCGTGCCGAAGCGGCGGGCGGCGCTCGGAGCAATTCTCCCGACCTCCTTTCCAGTCCGGCGCCGCCGCCGCCGCGGTCTCTCAGCGACGCCGCGGCTGCAACCGCGTTCGCTTGTTCAAGTTGCGGTGGGCCCGCACTGCTGCCCTGAAGAGGCGCGCGAAGAGACCGCCGCCGTGTGCCGGCCCGCTGCCGCGCGGATAGGTTGCGGGCAGTGCGCACTCGACGCCGAGCGCAACGTCGCCCTCGCCTGCAGGCTTGATCATGCGCCCGCGGCCGGTACGCTCGTCGCCACCGGTGCCGAGGGCGCGCCGGCCTGTGCATGGCCGGCGAGCAACAGCGCGGCGCCGGCGAGCACGATACTGACGGCGAGTCCGATCGCGAGGGCGAGCGCCGTCTGGATCGCGATCTCGAGCGCGAAAGTGCGGGACTTGGTCATGCGCAATCTCCTCGGAAGTCAGCGCCATTGCAACCGATGAAACCGCAAGCGGCGGGCGGCAAAGCGGGCAAGCGCGCGACAGAACATGCCAAAAAAATGACGGCGCGCGTTCCGGTATATTCGACGCATGCCCCGCCGCATCGCATTGGTCGAGGACGAACCGGCCATCCGGGCCAACTATGCCGAGGCGCTCAAGCGCCACGGCTATGAGGTCGCGGCCTACGACGGCCGCCGCGCGGCGCTGGCGGCGTGTCGCGTGCGCCTGCCCGATCTGGCGATCATCGACATCGGCCTGGGCGACGAGGCTGACGGCGGCTTTGCCTTGTGCCGCGAACTGCGCGCGCTATCGGCGCAGCTGCCGATCGTATTCCTGACCGCACGCGACTCGGATTTCGACGTCGTCTCCGGACTGCGCATGGGCGCCGATGACTATCTCACCAAGGGGGTGAGCCTGCCGCACCTGCTGGCGCGCGTCGGGGCGCTGTTTCGTCGCGTCGACGCCCTGGGCGAGGAGCGGCCGGTGGAAGAAAAGATCGCGCGTGGCGCGCTCGAGCTCGACCTCAAGCGCTTCAGTGCGCACTGGAAGGGGAGCCGGGTCGAGCTCACGCTGACCGAGTTCTGGATCGTGCATTCGCTGGCGCGCCATCCCGGGCACGTCAAGAACCGCGAACAGCTGATGCGGGACGCCGAGCTGGTCGTGGACGACGCCACCATCACTTCGCACGTCAAGCGGGTGCGCGCCAAATTCCTTGCGGCCGACCCCGCCTTCGACGCCATCGAGACGGTCTACGGCCTCGGCTACCGCTGGCAGGCCTGAGATGAACCGGCTCACGCTGCGCGCCAAGCTCGCGCTGGTGGCGCTGGTGCTGCTCGCCCTGCCCTGGGCGGGCTATCGCTACGTGCGCGAAATGGAGCGCTTCCTGCTCGGTGCGCAGGAGGCGGCGCTCGCGGCCACGGCGCGCGCCGTGGCCACGGCGCTGCACGACCGGTCCCAGCTGCTTGCCTACCGCTCGGCGGACGAATCCGAGCTGCGCCGCGAAGCCGAGCGTGAGCTGCGGCGCCTTGCCGGGGGCACCTCGCTGCTTGGCGCGAGCGAGACTGCGGATGGCGGGCTTGTTGCCAATGCCGAAATTGCCGCCATTCTGAAAGGGGTGGCGCGCGCCAGCTCGCGCGTCTGGGTCGTGAGCCGCGACTACCGCGTGCTGGCGCTCGCGGGATCGCTGCGCCGCCCCGAACCCGAGCCGCCCGGCTTCGTGCAAGGCGCACTGGGCTGGCTGATTGGCGCCCCGACGGAGGACTTCGACGAGGCGATCGCCGACGAAGCCCTCGGCGCCGGGCGCGAAATCGCCTCCGCGCTGCAGGGCGCGGCGGGCGAGCGTACCCGCAACACGCGCGACGGCCGCGCGCGCATCGTCTCCGCGGCGCACCCGATCTGGGTCGGCGATCAGGTGTACGGCGCCGTGGTTGTAGAGGAAACGACGAACCGCATCGCGTCGTTCACCAGCCAGGCGCTCGAGCGGCTGCTGACGGTGACGCTGGCGGTATTTGCTCTGGTCGGGGCAGTATTGCTGTGGTTTGCGACGCGCATCTCCAGCCGCATCCGCAAACTGCGCGACGAGGCCGAAGCCGCGATCGACGCGCACGGTCGGGTCACGCGGCTGCTGACCGCCTCCGGCACGGGCGATGAAATCGGCGATCTCTCGCGCAGCTTCACCACGGTGCTGCGGCGCATGAGCCGCTACAACGCCTATCTCGAGGGCATGGCCGGGCGGCTGTCGCACGAGCTGCGCACACCGATCGCCGTGGTGCGATCGTCGCTGGAAAACCTGCACGCCGCGCGCGGCGACGAGGAGGCCCGCACCTACCTCGCGCGCGCGGAGGAAGGCCTTGGCCGGCTCAGCGCGATCCTGGCGCGCATGGCCGAGGCGAGCCGCCTGGAGCAGGGCCTTTCCACGGAGGCGCGCGAGCGCTACGACGCCGTGCCGGTGGTGCGCGGCTGCGCCGAAGGCTACCGCCTGGCGTACGCGCGCACAGCATTCGAGGTTGCAGTGCCTTCGGTCCCGGTGATGCTCGACGGCAGCGCCGACCTGCTGGCGCAGATGCTTGACAAGCTGGTCGAGAACGCGGTGGACTTCCAGGCTCCCGGCACGACCGTACGGATCGTACTCGGCGCGGACGCGAGCCTGCGCGTCGAAAACGCCGGGCCGCCGCTGCCGGAGGCGATCCGCGAATCGCTTTTCGAGTCGATGGTTTCGCAGCGCGCGGTGCGCTCCGGCGATGCGCCGCACCTGGGGCTCGGGCTGTACGTGGCGCGGCTGATCGCCGAATTTCACGGCGGCAGCCTGCGCGCCGAGAATCTGCCGGGCGGGCGCGGTGTCGCCGTCACGGCGAATCTGAGAGTCGCGCGCGAGCCGACCTTATAATCCGCCGCTTGCAATCGCACGATTCCCCGGGCGGCACGGTCGACCTTCTGGTCGTGGGCGGCGGCGTCAATGGCGCCGGCATCGCGCGCGATGCGGCGGGTCGCGGTCTGTCGGTGATGCTGGCGGAAAAGGACGATCTGGCGAGCGCCACTTCGTCCTGGTCATCGAAGCTGATCCATGGCGGTCTGCGCTATCTGGAACATTACGAGTTCCGCCTCGTGGCCGAGGCGCTGGCCGAGCGCGAAGTCATGCTCGCGATCGCGCGCCATCTCGTCTGGCCGGCGCGTTTCATCATGCCGCACGTGCCGGAGCTGCGGCCGCGCTGGATGATTCGCGCGGGGCTATTCCTGTACGACCATCTCGGCCGGCTGACGCCGTCGCTCGGCGTCGGGCGCCCGTCGCTGCCGGGCTCGCATGGCGTGCGGCTCGACCGGCCGCCCCTCAACGCCGGCCTGAAGCCGGAGTTCCGGCATGGCTTCGAGTACTCGGACTGCCGAGTGGACGACGCGCGTCTGGTGGTCGCGAATGCGCTCAGCGCGGCGGAGTTCGGTGCCGTCATCCGCACGCGCACCGAATGCGTCTCGGCGCGGCGGCACGACGGCGTCTGGCAGGTCGTGCTGTCCGATGGCGCGCGCGTTCGCGCGCGCGCCATCGTCAATGCCGCCGGTCCCTGGGTCAAACAGGTTTTGAACGAACGGCTGGCGCAGCCATCCGGCGACGCGGTGCGCCTGGTGAAGGGGAGTCACATCGTGCTGCCGCGACTGTACGCGGGCGAGCACGTCTTCCTGCTGCAGAACGATGACCGCCGCGTGGTGTTCATGATCCCCTACGAGGGAAGCTACACCCTCGTGGGAACCACCGACGTGGCCGTGACCGAAGCGGCGGCACCCGTGGTGACGGCGCAGGAAGTGGATTACCTGTGCCGCGCGGTGAATCGCTATCTGGCGCGTCCGGTGAGCCCGCAGGACGTGGTGTGGCGCTACGCCGGCGTGCGCCCGCTTTACGACGACGGCACGAGCGATCCGTCTGCGGTGACGCGCGACTACACCTTGAGGCTGGATGACGCGGCGGGCGCGGCTCCCGTGCTGTCGGTATTCGGGGGCAAGATCACGACTTACCGCAGACTCGGCGAGCAGGCGGTGGGGAAACTGGCGCCGTACTTTCCCGCCATGAAGGCGGCCTGGACCGCGAGCGCTCCCCTGCCCGGGAGTGATTTTGGCGCCGCCGGCCGCGCTGCGGCGCGCGAGGCGCTGTTCGCGCGCCACCCGCGTATCGGACGCGATTGCCTGGGCGGCATCTTCAGGCGCCACGGCACGCGTGCGTCGGAGGTCGTCGGCGACGGCGAGCTTGGAGAAGATTTCGGCGCCGGCCTGCACGAGCGCGAAGTGCGTTATTTCGTCGAGCGCGAATGGGCGCGCAGCGCAGAGGACGTGCTGTGGCGACGCACCAAGTGCGGGCTGCACATGACCCAGGCCCAGCGAGTGCGTGTCACGGCGCGCATGGGTCGATGATGCGTCCGCTCGCCGAACTGCCGGCGCAGGGCATCCGCGGGCTGCTGTTCGACATCGACGATACGCTGACCACGGAGGGCCGTCTCACGGCCGTCGCCTACGGTGCGCTGGAACGCTGGCATGCGACCGGCCGGCTCGCGGTGCCGATCACCGGGCGCCCGGCCGGCTGGTGCGACCAGATCGCGCGCTTGTGGCCGGTGGACGCGGTCGTGGGCGAAAACGGCGCGTTGTACTTCCGGCACCAAGAAGGGCGGCTCCTGCGGCGCTTCCAGGACGACGCGGCGGTGCGCCGTGAAAAGCGCGCCCGTCTGGGAGAGCTTGGGCGCCGCATTCTCGCGGCGGTGCCGGGTTGCGCGCTCGCGTCCGATCAACCCTATCGCGAGACCGATCTCGCGATCGATTACTGCGAAGACGTGGCGCCGCTCGCACTCGAGCACGCCGAGCGCATCGCCGCGCTCATGCGCCAGGCTGGCCTCACGGCGAAGATCAGCTCGATCCACGTCAACGGCTGGTTCGGCGACTACGACAAGCTCGCCATGACGCGGCGGCTGTTCGCCGAATGCTTCGACATCGACCTTGAGCGCGCCAACCCGCAATTCGTGTTTGCCGGCGATTCGCCGAACGACGCGCCGATGTTCGCCTTTTTCGAGCGCTCGGTGGGCGTCGCCAACGTGGCGCGCTTTTCGGGACGGCTGGCGGCAGCGCCGAAATTCGTGACGCGGAGTGCCTGCGGGGCGGGATTCGCGGAGTTGGTGTCGCACCTCCTCGGAGCGCCGTAGTGGAGTGGTGGTGGGCGTATCTTCTGACCGGTACCGCGGTGGGGTTCCTCGCCGGGCTGCTCGGCATCGGCGGCGGCATGGTGATGGTGCCGGCGCTGGTCTTCATTTTCACGGCCAAGGGCTTTCCCGTTGCGCACATGATGCATCTGGCGCTCGCGACCGGCATCACGACAATCGCGTTCACCTCGGTCGCGAGCGTGCGCGCGCATCACCGGCACGGCGCCGTCGACTGGCCGATCGCGCGCGCCATGTCGCCGGGCATCGTCGCGGGGTCCTTCGCCGCGGCGCTCGGCGCCGGGCTCATTGCGACGCGACCGCTGGCGATATTTTTCACCGCTTTCATGTTCTTCGCCGCGACCCAGATGCTGTTCCAGCGGCAACCCAAGTCGACGCGTGCGCTCCCCGGTCCGGCGGGCGTCTTCATCGCGGGAGCGGTCATCGGCGGTTTTTCCAGCCTGCTGGCGGCGGGCGGTGCGTTTCTCTCGATCCCGTTCCTCGCCTGGTGCAACGTGCCGCTCAGGCGCGCGATCGGCACCGCCGCGGCGAACGGCTTTCCGATTGCGCTCGCGGGATCGGCCGGCTATGTGATCCAGGGCCTGCGCGTCGATGGCCTGCCCGCCGGCAGCCTGGGTTTCGTTTACCTGCCCGCGCTCGTGCTGATCGTCGCGACCAGCATGCTGGTTGCGCCCTGGGGGGCGCGGCTGGCGCATCGCCTGCCCATCACCCGCCTGCGGACCGTGTTTGCGATCATGCTGTACGCCCTTGGCGCGCGCATGCTGGCGACGCTCTGGTAACGCGGTACATCCGTAAAGGAGACGAAACTCATGCCCGGCCCCCTGTCGCATGTTCGCGTGCTGGATCTTTCCCGCGTGCTCGCGGGGCCCTGGGCGGGGCAGAATCTCGCTGACCTGGGTGCCGAGGTGCTCAAGGTCGAGCGCCCGAAGCTCGGCGATGATTCGCGCACCTACGGTCCGCCGTGGATCAAGGACCGCGAAGGCCGCGATACCAAGGACTCGGCCTACTTCACCTCCGCCAACCGGGGCAAGAAATCGGTCACGATCAACCTGGCCGTGCCGCGGGGCCAGGCCCTCGTGCGCGAGCTTGCGCGCGCCTCGGACGTGCTGATCGAAAACTACAAGTTCGGCGACCTGGCGCGCTACGGGCTCGGCTACGTCGATCTCAAGGCGCTCAATCCGCGCCTCATCTACTGCTCGGTCACGGGCTTCGGTCAGACCGGCCCCTACCGCGAGCGGCCGGGCTACGACTTCATGATCCAGGGCATGGGCGGAATGATGAGCGTCACGGGCGAGCCCGACGGCGCGCCGGGCGGTGGCCCGCAGCGCGCCGGGGTTCCCGTTGCGGACATCATCACCGGGATGTACGCTTCGATTGCCATCTGCGCTGCGCTTGCGCACCGCGCCGAGTCCGGCCTCGGGCAGCATCTCGATCTGGCGCTGCTCGACTCGCAGATTGCGCTGCTCGCCTACCAGAACACCAACTACTTCGCGACCGGCACGCCGCCCAGGCGCATCGGCAACCTGCATCCCAATATCGTTCCCTATCAGCCGTTTCGCACCCGCGATGGCGAGGTGATTCTCGCCTGCGGCAACGACAACCTTTACCGCAAGTTCTGCGAGGCCGCGGGTTGCCCCGCGCTCGCCACCGACGCACGCTTTGTCACTAACGGCAAGCGGGTCGAGAACCGGGCGGAACTGACGCGGTTGCTGCAGGAAGTCTTCCTGCAACGCAGCACGCGCGAATGGGTCGAGCTGCTCGAGACGGCGGGCGTGCCGAACGGACCCATCAACGACATTGCGCAGGTCTTCGAAGAACCGCAGGTGAAGGCGCGCGGCATCCGCATCGAGCTGGAGCATCCGGTGGCGGGCAAGCTGGCGACGGTGGCGAGCCCGATGCGTTTTTCCGGCACGCCGCTCGAGCACCGCGCGGCGCCACCGCTACTGGGCCAGCACACGGACGAAATTCTGCGCGGCATCCTCGGCAAGACCGACGCCGAGCTGGCCCGGCTACACGCCGACGGCGTGATCTGAACGCCTCAGTTATCCACCTTCGCGCCCGCGTCCTTGACCACCTTGGCCCACTTCGTGATCTCGCTTCGGATCAGCTTGCCGAACTCCTCCGGCGGCATGCCGCCGGGGTCGGCGCCCTGCTCGGCCCAGATCCTCTTCAGATCGGGCTGGTTCATCGCAATCACCATTTCCTTGTACATGCGGTCCTTGATCTCCTTCGGCGTTCCCTTGAGCGCCCAGACGGCATACCAGGTGCGCACCTCGTAACCCGGCACGCCGGCTTCCTGCATCGTCGGCACGTTCGGCAGCACCGGATTGCGCACCGCGCTCGTAATCGCGAGCGGAATCAGCTTGCCCGCCTTGATCTGGGTCGACGAGGTGCCCATGCCGTCAAACGCGAGATCGACCTGTCCGGCCAGCAGATCCACCATCAGCGGGCCGGCGCCGCGGTACGGGATGTGCACTAGAAAGGTCTTGGTCATGGTCTTGAACAGCTCCACCGACAGGTGGTGCGTGGTGCCGCTTCCGGCCGACCCGTAATTGAGCTTGCCGGGATTGGCGCGCGCGTAATCGATCAGGTCCTTGAGGGTCTTGAACTTGTCGGCATGCTTGGGGTGGACCACCACTACGTTCGGCACGAACGCCGCCACGGTAATCGGCTCGAAGTCCCGCTCCAGGCTGTACGACAGGCGCGTGTAGAGGCTTTCGGCGATCGTGTGGTGCACCGCGCCCATGAACCAGTTGTAGCCGTCGGGCGCCCGCTTCGCGACATTGGTCGCGCCCACGGTGCCGCCGGCGCCGCCCTGGTTCTCGATGATGAACTGGTGTCCGAGCTGCTGCGACAGTTTCGCCGCGATCGGCCGGGCGAACGTATCGGTGCCGCCCCCGGCCGGGAACGGGTTGAGGATCGTGACGGGTTTGGTCGGCCAGGCCTGGGCCGAGGCGCCGAGACTGACCAATGCGAGAGCGACGCCCGCGCCGATGCTGAGCCACTTCATGTTGATTCCTCCATGTTGATGAACAAGCGATGCGCGAAGGTCTTGTTTTTGGCCGATGCTAGCAGATCTTCGAGCGCGGTCGCCGACCTCACGCGCGCCGCAGCAATGCGCGCGAAACCGCGACCCGCCCGTTGACGAACCCTTCGTGGTAATCCTCGATGCGCTCGAGATCGTAGACGTAATTCACCATCGTGCCGAAGGACTCGGCAAGCCCGCGCCGCGATCGATTCGCAAGCAGGTTCAGGCGCTCGATCCGGGCGCCGTTGTTGAGGTGGAATTTGGCCACCGGGTCGCTCGCCGGATCGGTGTCGCGCGTCGCGTACAGATAGCACACTGCGAGCTGCTCCAGGGCTTCACGCGGCGCGGGCTCCAGATTCTCGAGCAGTCCAGCGTCGGCCGCGAGCAGGCCGCTTTCCAGGGCGGCACGCACCGCGTCACGTGCCCGTTCAAGGTGCGCTGCGGCGCCGCGCGGTGTCCGTTGCGGATCGAGCGGCGCGCCCGAGCGTAGCCAGGCGGCAAAGCCAGGCATCGGCGAGAGCGTGCAATAGCGGCGCACATCCGGGTTTTCGCGGCGCAGGATTTCGCAGACGCGCTTGATGAGAAAGTTGCCGAGCGATACGCCGCGCAGCCCCGGCTGGCAGTTCGAGATCGAATAGAACACGGCGCAGCGCGCGCGTGAGCCGCCGGCATCGACGGCGTGGTCTTCGATCAGCGGGGCGATCGAGTCCGGCATCTCGTCGAGCAGCGCGACCTCGACGAAGATCAGCAACTCCCCGGGCAGCGCGGGGTGCAGGAAGGCAAAGCAGCGCCGGTCCGGTTCCAGCCGGCGGCGCAGGTCGTCCCAGTCGCGCACTGCATGCACGGCCTCGTGCCGGATGATCTGCTCGAGCAGGCTCGCCGGAGATTTCCAGTCCACGCGCACCAGCTCCAGGAATCCCGGGCTGAACCATGAGCCGAACAGATGCGTGAAATCCGCGTCGACCGCGGCAAGCGCCGGCTGAGACTTCATCGCCTTGAGCAGGTCGACGCGCATGCGCACCAGCGCGGCGGTGCCATGCGGCCCGAGGTTGATGCGGCGCAGCAGTTCCTGGCGCGGCGGTTCCACCGCCTCAAACAGGCGCGCCAGGTTGCCGGCGGAGCGCTCCTCGGCGTAGCCCCTGGCGCAAGCCAGCACGCGCTCGGCGTCGGGGCCGAAGCGCTCTGCCAGCAGGCCGAAGAAGGCCGCGCGTGCGTCGTCGCCGAGCGCGCTGTAGCGCTCGATCGCCAGCGCCGCAAACTTGGCGCTGTTGGCCGCGCCGCGCTCGCTCAGCAGCATGTTGCACGTTTCGTGCAGCCGGCGCAGCGCGGCGGCATCGCGCGCCCCTCGGGTGCGAAACAGCCGCTCGATGAGGCCGGGCGCCATGTCAGTTTGCGCCGCCGGCGGACGCGCTGCGGTACTGCGGGAAAACGGCTTCGGCCATCGCTCACCTGTAGAACAACTGGACCAGCCCCAACCCGGTGATCGGAATATAGGTCACCAGCATCAGCACGGCAAACAGCACGCCGATGAAGTAGATGTTGACGCGGGTGACTTCCCAGACGCTCGCCTTGGCGATCGAGCAGGCGACCATCAGCACGCTCGCGACCGGCGGGGTCTGCTGGCCGATGCCGAGGTTGATGGTGACGATGAGGCCGAAGTGCACCGGGTCGATGCCGACCGTCTTCACCAGCGGCATCACCACCGGGACTACCAGGATGATCGCGGCGGCCGAGTGCAGGAACATGCCGAGGAGCAGAAACAGCACGTTGAGCAGCGCGAGCACCACCCACTTGTTGGTCGTGAGATCAGCCACGGCGCGCGCGAGCGCCTGCGGCGCCCGCACTTCCGTGAGGTAGGCGCCCAGCAGCGCGGAAGTGGCGACCAGCAGCATCACCACCGCGGTCTGCACACCGCCCTCGATCATCGCGGCCTTCAGATGCGCGAGGTCGAGCTCGCGATAAATCACCAGCCCGATGAATAGCGCCGCCACCACCGCCAGGGCCGCCCCTTCCGTGGCCGTCACCACGCCGCCGAAGATGGCGCCCAGGATGATCAGCGGCAGCGTGAACGCCCAGAAGGCCTCGCGGAAGGTCTCGCGGATGCGCGCCCACCGCAGCGCCTGCTCCACCGGCAGGTTGTAGCGCCGCGCGAACCAGTAGGCCATGCCCATCAGGCCGAAGCCGCCGAGCACGCCCGGCACGATTCCGGCGACGAACAACTGCACCACCGAAGTCTCCGCCATCACCGCGTACAGGATCATGGGGATCGAGGGCGGGATGATCACCGCCAGCGTGGCGGCCGACGACATCACCGCCGCAGCGACCGCCTTCGGATAGCCCTTTTTCTTCATTGCCGGAATCAGGATCGAGCCGAGCGCCGAGACGTCGGCGACCGCAGAACCGGAAATTTCGGCAAAGAACATCGAAGCGCCGATCGAGACCATGGCGAGTCCGCCGCGCACGAAGCCGAGCAGCGCGCTCGCGAACGCGATCAGCCGCGTCGAAATCCCCGAGGCATTCATGATCGCGCCGGCGAGGATGAAGAGCGGAATCGCGATCAGCGGGAAATTGGTGGCGCCGTTGTAGAGTACCACCGGCAGGTTCGGCAGCGAGGCCATCCCCTGCGTGAGCACCATCGCCGTCACGGCAACGATGCCGAGCGCGACGGCGATCGGCACGTCGATGATGACGAGCGCCAGCACGCAGACGAACAAAAGCAGGATTTCCATCAGTGCAGCGCCTCGGTCACGGCTTCGGCCGCCGGTGCTTCGCGCGCCGCCGCAAGGGCTCGCGGCAAGGTGAGCAGCTCGGCCGCCACGATCAGCACGGCGCCGATCGGCACGACCGACTGCACGTAGCTCACCGGGACCTCGGGCAGGCTCACGAGATGGTCGGTCGCGAGGACGCCGAGGATCACGTAGCCCATCCAGCCGACCAGCAGGAAGAAGCCGATCACCAGTAGCTCGGCGAGGCAGCGCGCCGCGACGCGCGCCGCGGGCGGCAGAAGCGCGACCACCTCGGGGCAGCCGATGTGGGCACGCTTGGCCGCGGCAAGCGCCGAACCGTAGAACGTGAGCCAGGCGAGGAGAATCGAGGCGACTTCGTCGTACCAGACGAGCGATGCCCCGAACGAACGGAACAGCACGCCGACGGTCACTTCGATGGCGAGCGCCGCCATCAGGGCAATGACGACCCACTCCAGCAGGCGCTCGTAGCGCCTGCGCCAGAGGGCGAGCATCGGCGGATTACTTGCCGAGCGCGATGGCGCGGTCGATGACTTCGCGCGCGCCCTTCACTTCCTTGGCGTACTCCTCGTACACGGGCTTGGAGGCGGCGATGAAGGCATCCTTGTTCGGCGTGTTGACCTGCACGCCGGCGGCCTTGATCTTGCCGAGCAGGTCCTCGTCGTCCTTCGCCGCCCTGGCGTAGACGAACGCCTGCGTTTCCTTCGCCACCGCTTCGAGCGCACCGCGCACATCGGCCGGCAGTGTCGCCCACTTCTTCGCCCCCACGGTCGCATAGGCGGGCGTGTAGACGTGGCCCGTGAGCGACAGGAACTTCTGCACCTCCTGGAACTTGGCGCTGTAGATCTGGGTGAAAGGATTTTCCTGCCCGTCCATGACGCCGGTCTGCAGGGCCGTGAAGACTTCCGAAAACTTCATCGGCGAGGGATTCGCGCCGTAGGCCTGGAACATCTTCACCCGCCACTTGCCCTCGGGCACGCGCAGCTTGATGCCCTGCAGGTCCGCAGGCGTGTTGATCGGACGCTTGGAGTTGGTGATGTGGCGATAGCCGTTCTCCCAGACGGCGATCACTTTCAGACCCTTCGCCTCGGCGGCGGGCGCGAGCGTTTTCCAGAACAGCTCGCTTTCGATGCGCCGCATGTGGTTGCGGTCCTTGACCAGATACGGCATCTCGAAGACGCCGAACAGGTCCGCCTCCGAGCTCATGACGGTCGAGGGCAGAGCGATGTCCACGGTGCCGAGCTTGAGCTTTTGCAGCAGCTCCTTGTCGCCGCCGAGCTGGCTCGAGCCGTACACCACGATCTTGGCTTTGCCGGCGAGGCGTGCGTTGGCGTTCTTGGCGAATTCCTCCGCGGAGGCGGCAAACAGCGAGCCCGGCTCGCCGACATGTCCGAACTTGATCTCGGTCTGGGCAAAGGCACTGCCCGCAAAGGCCGCGGCGATCGCAGCGGCAAAGGTCAACAGTTTCATCTGTGCTCCTCCTTGGTTTGTCACGCCGCGGCGCGCGCCGGCTTGGCGCGGCACTCCGCAAGGTACGCCATGGCTGCCTGCACGCCCTCCCGCCTGACGGGCACGCCGGCGAGCTCGAGCCCCATCTCCACCCCCGCGAGTGTACCCATCAGCGCGAGGTCGTTGAAATCGCCGAGGTGACCGATGCGAAACACCTTGCCGGCGAGCCTGCCCAGCCCGGTGCCGAGCGACAGGTCGAAGTTCTCGAGGATCACCCCGCGCGCGCGGTCGGCGTCGTGGCCGGCGGGCATCAGCACGGCGGTGAGTGAAGCTGAGTACTCTGCGGGGTTTGCGGCCAGCACGTCCAGGCCCCAGGCGCGTACCGCGCGCCGCGTCGCCTCGGCGTGGCGCTGGTGGCGCGCAAACACTTGCTCGAGGCCTTCCTCTTCCAGCATTTTCAGGGCCTCCCGCAAGCCGTAAAGCAGGTTCGTCGCGGGCGTGTAGGGAAAATAGCCGGACTTGCCGCTCGCGATCATCTCCTCCCAGTTCCAGTACGCGCGCGGCAGCTTCGCCACCCTGGAGGCTGCCAGCGCCTTCTCCGAAATCGCATTGAACGACAGCCCCGGCGGCAGCATGAGCCCCTTCTGCGAGCCGGCGACCGTGACATCGACGCCCCATTCGTCATGGCGGTAGTCGATCGAGGCGAGCGACGAAATCGTGTCGACCATCAGCAGCGCGGGGTGTCTGGCCGCGTCCATGGCCTTGCGGACCTCGGCAATGCGCGACGTCACCCCGGTCGAGGTCTCGTTGTGCACCACGCAAACCGCCCTGATCTGTCCTGCGGGGTCGGCACGCAGGCGCTGCTCGATCGCCTCCGGATCAGCGCCGCTGCGCCAGTCCCCGGCAAGAAACTCGGGCTTCAGCCCGAGCTTGAGCGCCATCTTCTGCCACAGCGCCGCAAAGTGCCCGGTTTCGTACATCAGCACTGCGTCGCCGGGTGAGAGCGTGTTGACGAGCGCCGCTTCCCAGGCGCCGGTGCCGGAGGCGGGATAGATCACCACCTGCCCCGCGGTCCTCAAAACGCGCTTCATGCCCGCCAGAACGGTTTTGCCGAGCTCGGCGAATTGCGGGCCGCGATGATCCATCGTCGGGAAGTCGATGGCGCGCAAGACGCGGTCCGGGACATTCGTCGGTCCGGGGATCTGCAGGAAATGACGTCCGGCTCGATAGCTCATCAGGCTCTCCTGATTTGCATGCAAAGTTAGCTGTATGCTGCAGCATACTGGCGCAGCATTGCAGATACCAAGTTTTTTTTGTATTCTGCATGCAAAGTTTATAGGACGCAAGCATGCTAACCGACTCCCCTTCCAGCCTCGCGGCCTCGGCGCCGATCGCGCGCCGTCCCCTGCATGAGGCGGCGATCGATCGCCTGCGCGACCTCATCGTGCAGGGCGAACTGCTGCCGGGGTCGCGCCTGAACGAACGCGTGCTGGCTGGACAGCTCGGCATTTCGCGCACGCCGTTGCGCGAAGCCTTCAAATTGCTTGCCACCGAAGGCCTGGTCGAGCTGTTGCCGAACCGCGGCGCGATCGTCGCGCACCTGGACCCCGAACGCATTCGCCAGACGCTCGCGGTCATGGGAGCGCTCGAGGCGCTGATCGGGGAACTTGCTTGCAAACAGGCTCCGGAGGCGGCGATCGCCGAAATCCAGGCGCTGCATTTCGAGATGCGCGCGGCGCACGCGCGCCGCGATCTGGCCGCCTACTTCCGCTACAACCAGGCGATCCACTTGAACCTCGCAGAAGCGGCCGGCAACGCGGTGCTGGCGCTCACTTACCGGCAACTCAACGCCAACGTGCGCCGGGTGCGCTACATGGCCAACCTGTCGCCTGAGCGTTGGGATGCTGCGGTGCGCGAGCACGACGCGATCCTCGCGGCGCTCAGCGCGCGCGACGGGACACGGCTGAAGGCGCTGCTGTCCGACCATCTCGCGCAAAAGACCGCCTCGGTGCTGGCCGCATTGGCTGAACGCCGGATCATGGCAGCGGCATGAACGCGCCGTCGCCGGCCCGGCCGGGCGGGACCCATCCGGGCGACACGGCCTTGGCTGCACGCCTGCGCAGGGAGATCGATGGCGAGGTGCTGTTCGACGCCGCCAGCCGCGGCCGCTACAGCACGGACGCCTCGATCTATCAGATCGAACCGCTGGGCGTTGTCATCCCTCGCACGGAAGAAGCGGCGCGTACCGCGCTTGCGATCGCCATGGGGGAGCGTGTTCCGGTGCTGCCGCGGGGCGCAGGCAGCTCCCAGTGCGGGCAAACGGTCGGTGCCGCGCTGGTGATCGACGATTCGAAGTACCTCAACCGCCTTCTGGAAGTCGATGCCGCCGAACGCCGGGCGGTGGTGCAACCGGGTGTCGTGCTCGATGCGCTGAACGCGCAATTGCGTCTGCACGGCCTGTGGTTTCCGGTGGATGTCTCGACTTCCGCCCAGGCGACGCTCGGCGGCATGGCCGGAAACAACTCCTGCGGTTCGCGTTCGATCGCCTACGGCAACATGGTGCACAACGTCCTCGCCATCGACGCCCTGACCGCTGCGGGCGAGCGCTGGCGCTTCGGGCCGCTGCACGAGCGAGCGGGTCCGCCCGCCTATCTGGAACTGGTGCGGCGGTTGGGTGCGCTCTATGAGCGCGAGAAAGCCGAAATTGCGGGGCGATTTCCTGCGGTGCAACGCAAGGTGGCGGGCTACAACCTCGACCATCTCGGTCCGCCCCATGCGAATGCCGCGCACCTGCTGGTCGGATCGGAAGGCACGCTCGCCTACTTCGAGCGACTGCACCTGAAACTTGCGCCGCTGCCGGCCGCGCGGGCGCTCGGCGTGTGTCATTTCCCCAGGTTCCACACCGCGATGGACTTGACGCAACACATCGTCAAGCTGGGGCCCACTGCGGTGGAACTGGTCGATCGCACCATGATCGGACTGGCGCGTGATATCCCGGCATTTGGCAAGACGGTGGAGGCGTTCATCCGCGGCGCCCCGGACGCGATCCTGCTGGTCGAATTTGCAGGCGAAACCTCGGCTGAGCCGCAAGGCAAGCTCAGGCAGCTGGTGCAGCTCATGGCGGATCTCGGTCTGCCGGGCAGCGTGGTCGAAGTTACCGACGCGAAACAACAGAAGGACGTCTGGGAGGTGCGCAAGGCGGGCCTCAACATCATGATGTCGATGAAGGGCGACGGCAAACCGGTGTCCTTCATCGAGGACTGCGCGGTGCCGCTCGAGCACCTCGCCGAGTACACCGAACGCCTGACGCAGGTATTCGAAAAGCACGGCACGCGCGGCACCTGGTATGCGCACGCCTCGGTAGGGTGCCTGCATGTGCGCCCGGTGCTCGACATGCGTCGCGAGGGCGCGAAGCAGATGCGCGCGATTGCGGAAGAGGCCTGCGCGCTGGTGCGGCAATACAAGGGCGCGTACTCCGGCGAGCACGGCGACGGCCTCGCGCGCTCGGAGTGGATCGCGCCGCTCTTCGGCCCCCGCCTTACGGCAGCGCTCGCAGAGATTAAGTCCTGGCTCGACCCCAGGGGTCTCATGAACCCGGGCAAGATCGTCAGTCCACCGCGCATGGATGATGCGTCGCTGTTCCGCTTCAAGCCCGGCTATCGGACGATCCCGCTCGCCGCGGCGCTCGACTGGACAGAATGGGGCGGCTACGACAAGGCCGTCGAGATGTGCAACAACAATGGCCACTGCCGCAAATTCGATGCCGGCACGATGTGTCCTTCGTATCGCGCCACGCGCGACGAGCAGCACGTCACGCGGGGCCGCGCCAACACCCTGCGGCTCGCGCTCTCGGGACAGCTCGCCTTCGAAGACGCCAAAGAAGCGCTCGA
>SCUH01000290.1 GCA_004298295.1 Betaproteobacteria bacterium
GCAGGCGCTGTACCAGGGGCAGGCGCTCACGGCGCGCAATGCCGAAACCCAGCGCGCGCTCGAACGCGCGGCGCGTGAAGAGGAAGACCACCTCGCCTGGAGCGCCGATCGCGTGCACGAACTGGGCGGCCGACTCAGTCTGTTGAACCCGCTCTGGTATGCCGGGTCGCTTGCCCTCGGCGTCGCTACGGGTGCGCTCGGTGACCGCTGGAACCTCGCCTTTCTGGCCGAAACCGAGCAACAGGTCGAAGACCACCTGACAGGGCATCTGGCCGAGCTTTCGCCGGCCGATGGCCGCACGCGCGCGATCGTCGAGCAGATGCGTGTCGAGGAGGCGGCGCACCGGGCCATGGCGCGATCGCTCGGCGCCGCCGAATTGCCGACACCGGCCAAGCAGGCCATGCGGCTCATGGCGCGGGCGATGACGACGCTCGCCTATCGCATCTAGGCCCTAGGCGGGGGTCAGCACGTAACTCTGCACCGGCTGCTGGAATCCCTTCAGCTTCAAGGCCTCTCCGGGCCGTACTGCGTCGCGCCAGGATTCCGCCGCCGCCAATTCGATGGTTCGCTGATCAAGCAGCACCTCGCCGTGCTCGGCCTCGGAACACAGACGCGCCGCCAGATTCACCGCCGCTCCGACCGCCGTATATTCCAGGCGCGAGGCGGCGCCGATCACGCCTGCCGTGACGTAGCCGCTGGCGACGCCCACGCCAACGCCGAGGTGCAGCTCGGCATCCGACCACCGGTCGCTGAGCGCGATGCCCAGATCGCGGATGCGCTTCGCCAGCTCGAGCGCGCGCCCGGCGTGGTCTTCGAAAGGAATCGGCGCGCCCACGAGGATCAGCACGCCATCGCCCGCCTGGTCCTTGATCGTGCCGCCCGAGGCGGCCGCCGCCGTGCCCACCGCGTCGTAATACTCGCGCAGGATGCGGATCACCTTCTTCGACGAAGTGGCCTCGGAAAAGGCGGTGAAGCCGCGCAGATCGCAATACACCACGGAGAGCTCCAGCGTGCGCTCATCGGTGGCGCTCTTCAGACCGCGCTCGCGCACCATCTCAGCCACCTGGGGCGCAAGGAAGCGCGACAGGAATTGCGCGCGGCGGCCCTGCGTGACGTGGTATTGCACTGCGCCCACCAGGAAGATCAACAGGCCGATTGCGGTGCCGAGCGGCGCTTGCTGTGCCGGCAGCACGAGGCCGGATGCCATGAACGGCGCTCCGCCGAGAAACGCCAGCATGCGCAGCGACTCAGCTCGGTCGGGGCGGCGATTCAGCAGCAGCAGTCCGGAAAAACTGCCCAATGCGAGCGAGACCAGAAGCGGCGCCGCAAACAGCCAGAACCAGAGGCGCGACGTCCCGGCGCGTGCGGCGTACAGGTCGCCGATGAAGTGCTCGTGGCGCTGCTCCGGAAAGGCGAGCGCGATCATCCAGTACAGGCCGGCGAGGATCTGGGCGATGCGAACCAGCCGGTCGGGCCCCGCGGTATTGAGATTGCGGGCCGGTACCGTGCGCCTTACCCGGAGCAGCCACTCGTAAGCGAAGAAGAATGCCAGCGTCTCGGGGAGAGCGAACAGGCCGCCCCAAGCCGGGATGCCCTGGCGGCGCGCCCAGGGGCCCTCGACGAGAACGGTGACCGCGATTGACAGGCCGATCGAAACCAGGAACAGCGCAAGTGCCCGGCTGGTGGGCGAATTGCGGTCAGCCAGGATGAAGGCGAGCGCCATGCCCAGTGCAAGCAAGGCGGTAATAACGTGGGGAGTGGTATCAAACGGCACGGACCGATGTTACTCCGGGCAGCTTGCGTGGGCCCGTGGGCGCGACGACAATCCGGGGTTCGCGGCCGGCCGGGAGAAGACTGCATCTGGCGGCCGCGCCAGGGAGACAAGGGACTGCCATGGCATCAGGACGCAAAGACGGACGCATTCTCATCTACGGCCACGACACCTTCGGGCTCGGGCACCTGCGGCGCTGCCGCGCGATCGCACATTCGCTGGTCGAGCGCTTCAAGAATCTTTCGGTGCTGATCCTTTCGGGATCGCCGATCATCGGCAGCTTCGATTTCCGCGCACGGGTGGACTTCGTGCGCATCCCCGGCGTGATCAAGCTGCGCAACGGCGAGTACACCTCGCTCAATCTGCACCTCGACATCGAGCAGATGCTGTCGATGCGCGCTTCGCTCATCCGCCACACGGCCGAAATCTTCGATCCCGACATCTTCATCGTGGACAAGGAGCCGGTGGGCTTGCGGGGCGAGGTGCTCGAGACGCTCGAGATGCTGAAGGGCCGCGGCACGCGGCTGGTGCTCGGGTTGCGCGACGTGATGGACGAACCGCGCCTGCTGGTGCCGGAATGGGAGCGCAAGAACGTGCTGCCGGCGCTGCGCGATATTTACGACGAGATCTGGATCTACGGTCTGCCGCAGATCTGCAACCCGCTCGAAGGCATCTCGCTGCCGCTGAGCGTGCGGCAGAAGATGGTCTACACCGGGTATCTGCATCGCGAAGTGCCGACCGATGGCGCGCCGCCGCGGCTGCCCGAGATCACGCGCAGCCCGTATCTGCTGGTGACCACCGGAGGCGGTGGTGACGGCGAGAGCCTGGTCGAGTGGGTGCTGCGCGCCTACGAACATGACCCCCTGCTGCCGTATCCGGCGCTGTTCGTGCTCGGACCCTTCATGCAGCCGGAACGGCAGGCCGAATTCCTCGACCGCGCCGCGCGCCTGAAACGCGTCGACATGATCACCTTTCACAGCCACCTCGAGACGCTGGTGGCGGGCGCCGCCGGCGTCGTCGCGATGGGCGGCTACAACACCTTCTGCGAGGTGCTGTCGCTCGACAAGCGCGCGCTCATCGTGCCGCGCACCGCGCCTCGCCTCGAGCAATACATCCGCACCTCGCGCGCGGCCGCGCTCGGCCTGGTGAACATGCTTGCGGACGACGGTCGCTACGACGGCGCCGCGATGGCGGCGGCGCTGCGCCAGATGCCGCGCCAGAACCGGCCTTCGGCCGTGATCGTCCCCGGCTTGCTCGAAGGACTGCCCAACGTGTCGCGACTGGTCGCGCCGTGGATCGAGAAGTCGCAGGAGGCGGCGCTGCCGCAGTCGCAGGCGCATTCGGCCTGAGCCGATGGGCGCACCGCGGCCGGGCCGCGTTGCGGTCGTCCTGAAGGGCTATCCGCGGCTTTCCGAAACTTTCATCGCGCAGGAGATCGCGGCGCTCGAGCGCCACGGCCTCGAGATCCTGATCGTGTCGCTGCGCTTTCCCACCGATCAGCGCACGCATCCGGTGCATGCCGAGATCCGCGCGCCGCGCCTCTACCTGCCGGAATACCTCTACCGCGAACCGCTGCGCGTGTTGCGCGCGTGGTGGCGCGTGCGCCGCTGGCCCGAGTACCGGCAGGTGCGATCGCTCTGGCTCAAGGACCTGGCGCGCGATCCGACGCCCAACCGCGGCCGCCGTTTCGGCCAGGCCCTCGTGCTGGCGAGCGAGTTGCCGCCGGATGTGAGGCAACTGCACGTGCATTTCCTGCATACGCCGGCTTCGGTGACCCGCTACGCCGCCGCGTTGCGCGGCCTTCCCTGGACGGCCTCGGCCCACGCCAAGGACATCTGGACCACGCCCGAGTGGGAGAAACGCGAGAAGCTGCAGGCTTGCGAGTGGCTGGTGACCTGCACGGCGGCGAACTTCACGCACCTTGCGGCCCTCGCGCCGCAAGGGCGGGTGGAGCTGGTGTATCACGGACTCGACCTGGCGCGCTTTCCGCCCGCGCCGTTGCCGTCACGCGCGCGCGACGGCTCTTCGCCCGAGGACCCGGTGGTCGTGCTCTCGGTCGGACGTTTGGTGGAAAAGAAGGGTGTCGATGTCTTGCTGCGCGCGCTGGCACTGCTGCCGCGCACGCTGCACTGGCGGTTCGTTCACGTGGGTGGCGGCCCCTTGCGGCGTGTGCTCGAGTCGCAGGCGCGCGCGCTCGGCGTCGCTGACCGTGTCAGCTGGCGCGGAGCATTGACGCAGGATTCGTTGCTGCGCGAATACCGCGCTGCCGACGTCTTCGCGCTCGCCAGCCGGGTGGCGAGCGACGGCGACCGCGACGGCCTGCCCAACGTTCTCATGGAAGCCCAGAGTCAGGAGCTGCCCTGCGTCGCCAGCGACATCTCAGGCATCCCCGAGCTGGTCGAACCCGGCGTCACCGGGCTGCTGGTGGCGCCCGAATCACCCGAGGACCTTGCCCGGGCCTTGCAGTCGCTGATCGCCGATCCGGCGCGGCGACGCGCGCTCGGGCAGGCCGGACGCGCGCGCGTCACTGCGTGCTTTGGCCTGGAGAGCAACGTGGTGCGATTGGCGGCGAAGTTCGGCCTGCACGCGGCTCCTGCTGCCGTCGCCCGCGCGCTCGTGGGATAGCACCATTCATGCGCATCGCGTTCTATGCGCCGCTGAAGGCACCCTCGCATGGTACGCCCTCCGGTGATCGCCGTGTAGCGGAGCTGCTGGTGCGGGCGCTGAGGCAGGCTGGCCACGCGGTTGAACTGGCATCGGATTTTCGCAGCCTCGACCTGCTGGGCGATGCGCAACGGCAAGCGGCGCTGCGCGGGCAGGGCATCGAACTCATGCGGCAACTCGTTGCGCGCTGGCAGCA
>SCUH01000291.1 GCA_004298295.1 Betaproteobacteria bacterium
CATCCTGCTGATCTTCGCCTTCGCCGCGGTGTTCGGGCGCGGCATCGAGACGGTGGTCCTGATCCTCGGCCTCGCCGGCTGGACCGGGATGTACCGGCAGGTGCGCGCCGAGTACATCAAACACCGTACGCGCGAGTACGTGCGCGCCGCGGAGGCCATCGGCGTGTCGCACCGGGCGCGCATGTTCGTCCACATCCTGCCCAACGTGAGCCATGTCATCCTGGTACGCCTGTCGCTGCTCGTGGTCGGCTTCATCAAGGCCGAAGTCATCCTGTCGTTCCTCGGGCTGGGTGTGCCGGTGGATCAGGTGTCCTGGGGCACGATGCTGGCGGAGGCGAACGTCGAACTGGTCCTCGGCAAGTGGTGGCAGCTCGCCGCGGCGACGGCCTTCATGGCGACGTTCGTCACCGCGTTTTCGCTGCTGACGGATGCGCTGCGCGATGCGCTCGATCCGAAGCTGCGCTGATTTATGGCATCGGCGTTGGCAAGGGTCATCGCGAATCTGGGGTTCCCCATGCCTGCCGACTTGGCGAGACCCAGCCAAGTCGGCAGGGATATGAGGTCAAAGGCGAGACAGGCCATCCTGAAATGACACCTCTCGTCTCCGTCTCCAACCTGCGCGTGTCCTTCCGCCTCGGCCGCGATTCCATCGTCGAAGCCGTGCGGGGCGTGAGTTTCGAGGTCCCCGCCGACGGCACGCTGGCGCTGGTCGGCGAGTCCGGCAGCGGCAAGACGGTCTCGGCGATGTCCATCCTGCGCCTGCTGCCCGAGAACGCGCTGGTCGATCCCGCCGGCCGCATCGAGTTCGAGGGTGAAAACCTGCTCACCGCGCGGCCCGAGCACCTGCGCCGCATTCGCGGCCGCGACATCACCGCGGTGTTCCAGGAGCCGATGACCTCGCTCAATCCGGTGTTCACGGTCGGCGACCAGATCGCGGAGGTCCTGCAGTGGCACCGCGGGCTGTCGCGACGCCAGGCGCTCGCGCAGTCCGCCGAGCTGCTGGCCGAGGTCGGAATTGCGCAGCCGAAGGCGCGCATCGGCGCCTATCCGCACGAGCTCTCCGGAGGCCAGCAGCAGCGCGTCATGATCGCGATGGCGATCGCGAACCAGCCCAAGCTGCTGATCGCCGACGAGCCGACCACCGCGCTCGACGTGACCATCCAGCGCCAGGTGCTGGAACTGATCGCCCGGCTGCGCGAGCGCCACCGCATGAGTGTGCTGTTCATCAGTCACGACCTGGCGCTGGTCGGGGAGATCGCCGACCAGGTGGTCGTGATGCGCGACGGCGAGGTGCAGGAATGCGGTCCCGTGGAGCGCGTGTTCCGCTCCCCGCAGCACCCGTATACCAAGGGATTGCTGCTTTGCCGGCCGCGGCTCGATCAGCGCCCTCGTCGATTGCCGGTGATCGACGACTTTCTCTCGGCCTCCGGGCCGAGGTCTGCGGTGCCGCTCGAGCGCCCGGCCGCGAGCGGGGCGGTGATCGAGGCACGTGGCCTGTGCAAGCACTTTCGTCTCAAGACCGGACTGTTCGCGTCGAAGGTGCTGCATGCGGTGCGCGGGGTGTCGTTCGATCTGGCGCGCGGCCGCACGGTCGGTCTGGTGGGCGAATCCGGCTCCGGCAAGACCACCGTGGGCATGCTGCTGATGCGGCTGCTGGAGGCGAGCGCCGGCGACGTGCGCTTCGACGGCGTCAACCTGCTTGCCGTGAGCGATGCGCAGATGATGGCGTACCGCCGCCGCATCCAGGTGATTTTCCAGAACCCTTACGCGAGCCTCAATCCGCGCTTCACCATCGGGCAGATCCTCACCGAACCGATGCGCGTGCACCGCCTGGGCAGCGGCGAAACGGAGCGCAACGAGCGCGCCCGGCGACTGCTGCAGCGTGTGGAACTGCCGCCGGAGGCGCTTTACAAGTACCCGCACGAGTTTTCCGGCGGGCAGCGCCAGCGCATCGCGATCGCGCGCGCGCTCGCGGTGGAGCCCGAGATCCTCATCTGCGACGAATCGGTCTCCGCGCTCGACGTCTCGGTCCAGGCGACGGTGCTCAACCTGCTGCTCGACCTGCAGGAGGAGCAGGGGCTGGCGTACCTGTTCATCTCCCACGACCTCGCGGTCGTGAAGTACATGGCCGACGAAATCCTGGTGATGCGCGAAGGCGAGGTGGTCGAGCGCGGGCCGTCAGAGGCGCTGTTCCGTGCCCCGCAGCACGACTATACGAAGAAGCTCCTCGACGCGATTCCGCGCGGCATCGAAGGGCGTCTCGCCCCGCTCGCCGCTTAGGCTCAGGCGCCGCCGTTGCGGCCGAGGCGGATGATCCACAGGCGCGCGATGCTCGCCGCGCCGTCGTTGCCCTGGACCGTCTTGTAGACCTGGATCGCCTTGTGCTTCTGGCCGGCGAGGCGGTAGGCGTGGGCCAGCTGCAGCCTGGCGTGGTCGGGGCGCTGGAACCCGCTCGCGAGCTTCAGTCCCTGCTCCATCATCGTCAGGCCCTTCGCAGACTTGCCATGCAGAACGTAGTTGTAACCATCGTTGAACAGCGACTTGCCGTCCCTCGCCGCACCGGCGTCGTCCTGCGCCAGCGACTTCGCATCCTCCGCGAGATTCTTCGCTGCCAGGTCCTTGAGCCGCCTGTGGCGCTCGGCGTCGGCACCGGTGCCGAGAGCCCCGGCGGCGTAACCCTGGTCGATGATCTTTGTCGCTTCCAGCGGAAAACCCGCCTGCAGCGCCAGTTGCGCCGCCTCCAGGTATTCGCTCGTCGTGCGCATCGCGCCGGTTTCGAGCTTGAGCCGCGCCAGCTCCACGCCGAGCCGCTCCGAAAAGCCGGGACGCGTCACAACGCCGTGAAGCACGCTCACCCAGTAATCCTTCTTGGGATAATAGGTGACCAGCTTTTCCATCGCCCTCGCATAACCGGCGTTGTCCCGCTGCTGGTGATAGGCGCTCGCCAGCAGCTGAAGCTGGTCTTCGCCCGGCGCCCGCCCCGATTGCTCCTCGGCTTCGATGTCGGCGGCGAGCGCTTTCGCCGCGGCGGCGAAATTGTTGCCGAGATACAGGGCCTGGGCGTACATCGTGCGCATCGCCTTGTCGCTGCCACCCGCCTTGAAATAGCGCCCGGCGGCATCGGCCGACTTGGCGTATTCCTTGGCGAGGTAATGCTGGCCCGCGGCGGCGGCCAGGAACTGGCGTCGCTGCGTCTCCGAAGCGGCAGAAGAGCCTGCTGCCGCTTCGAGGGCGCGGGCAGCGGTGCCGGGTTCACCGGCCGCGGCGGCGGCCTGTCCCGTGACCTGGTCCACGATCAGCGACTCGTAGGCCGTCCGGTTCGGCACGGCCTGCGCCTCGCGCACCTTGGCGAGCGCTTCCTTGCCGCGCCGGTTCTTGAGCAGCTCGACGGCGGCCTGTACAGGCTTGCCCACTTCCGGCCTGACCGACTGCCCCTTGTCCTGCGCCCGCGCCGGAAAGGACGCGAGCGCTGCACACGCAAGAATGCACAGGAGTTGCCGCAGCATGCTTTCGATCCTTCCGCTCAGCGAATGAACTGCTCGTTGCCGATCAGTCCGATCTTGGTCAGGCCGAGCCGCTGCGCGGAGGCCATGACCGCCGCCACGCTGTCGTACTTGACGAGCTTGTTCGGGCGCAGGTGGATCTCCGGCTGCACCGCCACGACCGCCGCCGAATTCAGGCGCACTTCCAGCTCCTGACGGTCGGCAAGCACCTGGCCGTTCCAGATGTAGGTGCCGTCGAAATCGACTTCGATCGTGACTACTTCCGGCGGCACCAGCGGCGGCGGCGGATTGCCGATCGGCATGTTGAGCTTCACGGCGTGCGTCTGGATCGGAATCGTGATGATGAGCATGATGATCAGCACCAGCATCACGTCGATGAGCGGCGTGGTGTTGATGTCGATCATCACGTCCGGATC
>SCUH01000292.1 GCA_004298295.1 Betaproteobacteria bacterium
CGATCACCTGCGCGCCCTGCAGCGCGAGCGCGCCCTGCGCCGTCATCGCCTCGAGCAGCTCGAGGTCGCGCCGCGTGAAGCGGCCCTTCTTCTTGTTGAGCGCCTCGACCACGCCGATGACCTCGCCCGTCACCGTGCGCACCGGCACCGCGAGGATGCTGCGCGTCCTGAACCCGGTCTGCTCGTCGATCGCCTTGTTGAAGCGCGCGTCGGCGTAGGCGTCGTGCACGATCAGCGGCTCGCCGCCGGTGAAGACGTGTCCCGCGACGCCGGTATTGTTCAGCAGGCGCAGCTCGCGCCGGAGCTTCCCCTTGACGACGCGCGAATAGAGCTCGCCGGTCGCCGGATCGTTGAGGAACAGCGATCCCCGCTCGGCGCCAAGCTCCGCCACGGTGATCTCGATCAGTCCGTGCAGCACCTCGTCCAGCGTGCCGAACTTCGCCACGCGGCGCGAGACATCGAGCAGCAGCTCGAGCAGCTTCAGCCGCCGCCGGTCGTTCCCCTTGCCGGCCGCGCCTCGCGCGGCGCCGGGCACCGCCTGCGCGCCCGCCGGAGCAGGCGTTTTGCTTGTCCTGGCGCTCGCCACCGCTACCTCGCTTTCGTCTTCCTGCTTCCGGTTCCGTGAAGCTGCGCGTGCAGCGCACGCACGGTGGCCTGCAGCTCGGCCATCGCGCTGCGATGGTGCGCCGTGAGCTGCTCGATCGCCTCCTCGCGTGCCGCCTGCGCAGTTTCGAGCGCCTCCCGCAGGACGAGCGCGGTGGCGCGCAGCTGGGCGATTTCGTCCTTGGCCGCGGCGCCGGCCTCGCGCAGGCGCACGTCGGTGTCGTGCTGCGCCTGGTCGAGCGCGTCGCGCAGGGTGGCGATCGTGGCCCTGAGCTGCTGGCCTTCGGCTTGGCGGGCGCCGTGAGCCTCGCGCACCGCCTCGTCGCGCAGACCGCGTTCGCGCTCCAGCTCGCCGCGCAGCGCCGCGATGGTGCTCTTCATCTGCGCCAGCTCGGCGCTGACCGCCGCTGCCGCGTCGTCGCGCACCCGCTGCAGCCGCTCCTGCGCCAGCTCCAGCTCGGCGCGCAGCGCCGCGATCGCGGCCCGCAGGTCCCGGGCCTCCAACGGTGCGGCGGCGCCCGCTGCGTTGACGCCGGTCATGCGCCGCGCGCGCGGCCGCCGCCCCGCTTCACTTGCCCATCACCTCGCCGAAGCGCACCCAGGTCTTGCCATCGAAGCGCGACAGCTGCACCGACTCGATTGGCGCATAGTCGTCCGCAGTGGTGTTGAGCTTGATGCCCGGCAGCCCCGTGTCGGTCTCGAAATTCTTCAGGCTGGCAGCCTGCTTCATGACGTTCTCGCGCGTCAGATTGTCGCCGGCCTGCTTGAGCACCTGCACCAAGGTCTGTGCCACGCCGTAGCCGTAGACGTTCGAGGCATCGATCAGGCTGCCTTCGGGGTAGTACTTCTTCATGAACTCGGCCCACTTCTTCATGCCCGGGTCGTCCTTCCACGTCGGATCGGTCGGGTCCTTGCCGTATTGCGTCGTGATCAGGCCGACGGACTTTTCCAGACCCGCCGGCGTCAGCACCGAGCCGACGGAGGCGGACACGTTGTTGACGTAGTGCAACGGCTTCCAGCCGGTGTCGTAGGCCTTGCGGATCGCCTGCGCCGCGAACTTCGGCGTCGTGATGTTGAAGAACACGTCCGCGCCCGAGCTCTGCAGCTGCACGATCTGCGAATCCACGGTGGGGTCGGTGACCTCGTAGGACACCTCCTTGACGATCAGGCTCGCCTTCGCGCCCAGCCCGTCCTTGAAGCCCTTGAGGTAGTCCTTGCCGTAGTCGTCGTTCTGGTACAGCACCGCGATTTTCGCGTTCGGCTTGGTCTTCAGGATGTGCTGCGCGTAGATCCGGGCCTCGGTCTGGTAGTTCGGCTGCCAGCCCATGGTCCAGGGATGGTTTTTCGGATCGTTCCACTTGGTGGCACCGGTCGCGACGAACAGCTGCGGCACCTTCTTCGAATTCATGTACTTGTGGATCGCGGTATTGGACGGCGTGCCCAGCGGCTGGAACACGAGCAGCACCTGGTCCTGCTCCACCAGCTTGCGCACCATCTCCACCGTCTTCGGCGGGCTGTAGCCGTCGTCGTAGGAAATGTAGTTGATCTTGCGGCCGTTGATGCCGCCCTGTTCGTTGATCATCTTGAAGTAGGCGCCAATCGTCTTGCCGATGGTGCCGTACGCCGATGCCGGACCGCTGTAGGGGTTGGTGTTGCCGACCTTGATCTCGGTGTCGGTTGCACCCGGGTCGTATTTCTTCTGCGCGAAGGCCGCCGGGGATGCCAGGGCGGCGCACAGCAAGGCGGCTGCGGGAACGAGCATGCGCTTCATGGTGATCTCCTCCTCCAAGGGGGTGTCAGATATTCTGCCTCTTCGCCCGCCAGCGCGCCAGCGCCATCCGGATCCCCCCCGCGACGCCGGCCGGCAGCAGGTAAACGAAGCCGATCAGGACGACACCGAAGATCGCCCAGGGCGCAGCCTTCGAGAGCTCGTCGGCGATGTTGGGGACGAACTGGATGAAAAGCGCCCCGTACAGCGCCCCCGTGATCGACGCCAGACCGCCGATCACGATGCCGATCAGGAAGGTGATCGAAAGGAAGATGTTGAAACTGTCGGGGGCGACGAACTGCACCGCGATGGCGCCCAGCGCACCGGCGATGCCGGTGTACATGGCCGAAACGCCGAAGGTGATCGATTTGACCATCGCCGTGTGGATGCCCATGGCCTCGGCGGCGATAGGGTGGTCGCGGATCGCCATCAGCGCGCGACCGACGCGCCCGCGCAGCAAATTGCGCGCCAGCCAGAACAGGCCGAGCGCGACCACCAGCGTGAAGAAGTACAGCCACTGGTCCTGGCTGAGCGCCAGCCCGAACGGCGGATCGGGCTTGGTGATGACGATGCCCTGCACGCCCCCGGTCCATTTCTCGAAATGGTGATACTTGAGCAGCTGCGGCAGCGACACGCCCAAAGCGAACGTGGCGAGCGCCAGATACAGCCCTTCCAGCCTCAGCGCCGGCAGGCCGAACAGGAAACCCGCGACCAGGCACACCGCGCCCGCCACCGGCAGCGTCGCCCAGTACGGCACGCCGAACCGGTCCATCAGAATGGCGGCGCTGTATGCGCCGATGGCGTAGAACGCGCCGTGGCCGAGCGAGATCTGGCCGTTGTAGCCGGTCAGGATGTTCAGGCCGAGCAGTGCGATCGCGTACACCAGCACCAGCGTGAACTGGAAGGTGCGGTAGTTGCTCACCAGGAAGGGCAACGCGCACGCGAGCGCGAGCACCACGGCGAACACGATCCGCTGGCGCCTGCTCATACGCGGGTCACATAGACCTTGCCGAAGAAGCCCGACGGCCTCACCACCAGCACGCCGATGATCAGCACCAGCGCCACGGCCAGTTTGAGCTCGTTGCCGATGACGAACGCGCCGAGCACGTTTTCCAGCACGCCCACCAGGAAGCCGCCGAACACCGCACCGCCGGGATTGTCGATGCCGCCCACGAGCGCCGCGGCGAATGCATACAGCAGGATGCCGCCCATCATGTTCGGGTCGAGATAGACGATCGGCGCCACCATCATGCCGGCCACCGATCCGATCGCCGCCGCGAGACCCCAGCCGAGCGCGAGCATCCAGCCGACGCGGATGCCGACCAGGCGGCTCGAGTCGGGATTCTGCGCCGCGGCCCGCATTGCGAGGCCGAGCGGCGTGTAGCGGAAGAACCCATACAGCAGCAGCAGCACCGCCAGCGTGACGCCGATCGCACCGAGTTCGTGCGATGACACGTACTTGTTGCCGAACAGCGGTTGCGCCGGGAACGGACTGGGGAAGGTCTTGATGGTGTAGGTGTAGATCCACCCGGTGACGCTGTTGAGGATCACGAGCAGCGCGATGAACACGACCACCACCGCGAGCACCGGCGCGTTCTCCACCGGCCGGATCACCACCCGCTCGATCACCACGCCGAGGATGAACGCGAACACCACGGTGAGCGCGAAGGCGGCCCAGTACGGCAGGCCGGCACTGATCAGGCTCCAGGCGATGTAAGTGGAGAACATCGCCATCTCGCCCTGCGCGAAATTCAGGTGATGCGTCGCCTGGTAGATCATGACCAGCGCGAGCGCCACGCTGGCGTAGATGCCGCCCGTGGCGAGGCCGGCAAGCACCTGGTGGAGGAAGGCTTCCATGCAGACCCCTAGTAGCCGAGATAGGAACTGCGCACCGCGTCGTTGCGCTTGATTTCGTCCGCGGTCCCGGAAAGCACCACGCGCCCGGTCTCGATCAGGTAGGCGTGGTCGGCCAGTTCGAGCGCCAGCGCCGCATTCTGCTCGACCAGCAGCAGGCTTACCCGCTCGCGCTCGTTGACTGCGCGCAGAATGGCGAAGAGTTCGCGCACCACGAGCGGCGCGAGCCCGAACGACGGTTCGTCGAGGAGCATCAGCTGCGGCCTGAGCATCAGCCCGCGCGAGACCGCGAGCATCTGCTGCTCGCCGCCCGAAAGCGTGCCGGCCTGTTGCGCGCGGCGCTCCTTCAGGCGCGGAAAGTAGCCGTAGATGCGCTCCAGGTCCGCCTCGACGGCTTCCCGGTCCTTGCGCGTGTAGGCGCCCAGCCGCAGGTTTTCCTCCGTGCTCAGGTTGACGAAGGTGCCGCGGCCGTCCGGCACGTGGGCGATCCCCAGGCGCACGATGTCCTCGGTGGCGCGGCCATCGATGCGCTCGCCGGCGAAGCGGATTTCGCCCTGCGTCTTCACCATGGCGCAAAGCGCCCGCAGGGTCGTGGTCTTGCCCGCGCCGTTGGCGCCGAGCAGCGTGGTGATGGTGCCCGCTTCCATGGCGAAGCTGATGCCGTGCAGGACGCGCGTCTGCCCGTAGGCGGCGTGCAATTGCGTGACTTCGAGCAGCGCCATCAGGCACCGCTCCCGAGATAGGCCTGGATCAGCTCCGGATCGCGCTGCACCTCGGCCGGCGTCCCCTCGGCGATCTTGCGGCCGAAATTGAGCGCCACGACGCGCTCCGAGATGCTCATCACGAGGCTCATGTGGTGTTCGACCAATAGCACGGTCAGGCCGAGCCGGTCTCGAATGCCGCGCACCAATGCGCCAAGCGCGCCCACCTCCTCGTGATTGAGGCCGCTCGCCGGCTCGTCGAGCAGCAGCAGCCTGGGCTCGGCCGCGAGCGCGCGTGCCAGCTCGACGCGCTTCTGCGTGCCGAACGGCAGGCTGGCGACGCGCGCGTCGGCGACGGCCTCGAGTTCGAGCAGGCGGATCAGGGCCTGCGCCTTTTCGCTCGTCTCGCGCTCCTCGCGCGCAACCCCGGGGGGACGCAGGAAATTCCTGAAGAACCCGCTGCGCGTGCGGCAATGGCGGCCGACCAGGATGTTTTCGCGCACGGTCATGGAGCGGAACAGGGCGAGGTTCTGGAAGGTTCGCCCGATGCCGAGCGCGGCGATGCCGTGCCTCGGAACGCGCAGCAGCGACCGGCCGTCGAACACGATGTCGCCGCTGTCGCAGGGGTACAAGCGCGACAGGCAGTTGAACAGCGTGGTCTTGCCAGCGCCGTTGGGTCCGATCAGCCCCAGGATGCTGCCCGAGGGCACGCCGAACGACACGCCGTCGAGCGCGACCACGCCGCCAAAGTGCACGCTGACGCCGCTGACGCTGAGTAACGGCAACTTCGTCCCCCCAGTGGTGTGCGCCTGGCGGCGCGCCCGCTCCTTTTCTCCGGCCGGCAGTGTACGATGAACTTCCCGCGGATTGAAGAAAAATCCATGATCCGGTCCACGATGCAGCGCGTGCCGCTGTCGCTCAATCACCTGCTGGAGCGTGCCGGCCGGCTGTACGCCGAATCCGAGATCGTCAGCCGCCTGCCCGACAAGTCGCTTGCGCGGCACCGCTTTGCCGATTTCTACCGGCGCGCGCGGCAACTCGCCTCGGCCCTGCAGGCCGCGGGCCTGCGCAAGGGCGATCGCGTGGCGACCCTGTGCTGGAACCACCACGCCCATCTCGAATGCTATTTCGGCATCCCCGCTGCGGGCGGCGTGATGCACACCCTCAATCTGCGGCTCGCGGCGGAAGAGATCGCCTGGATCGCGAACCATGCCCGGGACCGCTTCCTGGTCGTCGACGACATCCTGCTGCCGCTGTACGAGCAGTTGCGCGCCCAGGCGCCGTTCGAGCGCGTGATCGTGTTTCCGTTCAGCCGTGCCGCGGTCGCCCCCGGGTACACCGACTACGAGGCGTTCCTCGCTGCAGCGCCGGCACAGTTTGAATACGCGCCGCACGAGGAGGACGACCCCGTCGCCATGTGCTACACCTCGGGCACCACCGGGCGCCCCAAGGGCGTGGTCTATTCGCACCGCTCCACCGTGCTGCACACGCTGATGGCGAACCAGCCGGATCACTGGGGTCTGGGCGCCGGCGACAGCGTGATGCCCGTGACGCCGATGTTCCACGCCAACAGCTGGGGCGTGCCCTATGGCTGCGTCATGATCGGCGCGCGCCTCGTGTTCCCGGGGCCGCACCTGCATCCCGAGGACCTGCTCGCGCTGATGCATGCGGAGCGTCCGAAGTTCGTGCTCGGCGTGCCGACGATCTGGCTGACGATGCTGCAGCTGCTCGAGTCGCAGCCGGAGAAATACCGCCTGCCGCCCGGGATGCGCATGCTGGTCGGCGGCGCACCGGTGCCCGAGGCGATGATCCGCGCCTACGCGCGCCACGGCGCCGAGATCCGGCACGGCTGGGGCATGACCGAGATGAGCCCCGTGGGCACCATCTCGTACCTCAAGCCGGAATTACAGGACGCGGGCGAGGACGAGCGCTTCAGGCGCTTCGCCATGGCGGGGGTGCCGGTGCCGCTCATGGATCTGCGCATCGTGGGCGAGGCTGGCACCGAGCTGCCCTGGGACGGCAAGCAGGTCGGCGAAGTGCAGGTGCGCGGTGCGTTCATCACCGGCAGCTATCACGAAGTGCCACAGGATCCGGACAAGTTCACCGCTGACGGCTGGCTGCGCACCGGGGATGTCGCCTCGCTCGACGCGCACGGCTACCTGCGCATCACCGACCGCACCAAGGACCTCGTCAAGTCGGGCGGCGAGTGGATCAGCTCGGTGGACATGGAAAACCTGCTGATGGCGCACGCCGCGGTGCTGGAGGCCGCGGTGATCGCGGTGCCCGATGCGAAATGGGGCGAGCGGCCGCTGCCCTGCGTGGTGCTGAAACCGGGAAAAAATGCCACCGCTGAGGACTTGTGCGCGCATCTCGCCAAAGGATTCGCCAAGTGGCAGCTGCCCGAGCGCTTCGAATTTATCGAGGCCATCCCGCGCACCTCCACCGGCAAGTTCTGGAAGGTGAAGCTGCGCGAGCGGTTTTCGCGATGACGCCCGAGGGCGTGCTCTCGCCCGCCGAGCGCAAGGCGCTCAAGGCACGCGCGCACCGGCTGGAGCCGGTGGTCTGGATCGGCGACGACGGCGCGAGCGATGCCGTGATCGCCGAGGTCGAGCGCGCGCTCGCAGCGCACGAGCTGATCAAGGTGCGCGCGGCGGGTCTGGCGCGCGAGGCGCGCGAACTTGCGCTGGCGCAGATCTGCGAGCGCTGCGCCGCGCAGCCGGTGCAGCACATCGGCAAGGTGCTGGTGATTTACCGCAAGAAACCCGAACCGAAGAAAGCGGGGCCGCGATGAGTGAAGCGCGCAGCATCGGCCCGGTGCGCTTCGTCCCGGGTGGCAACCGCGGCAAGTATCCATTCGTCAATTGCGTCTACGTCGAAGACGCGGGCGTGCTGATCGACACCGGCGCGGATCGGGAGCACCTGAAGACGCTGCGCGAGGGGCCCGGGGTGCGCGAAGTGTGGCTCTCGCACTGGCACGAGGATCACATCGCGGGCATGGACCTGTTCGAAGACCTGCCCTTTCGCCAGTCGCCGCTCGAGGCCGAGCCGCTTTCGGGGGTCGAGGCGTTCATGGACTGGTACGGCATGCAGGGCGAATCGCAGCGCGCGTATTGGCGCCGGACGCTGGTGGAGGAATTCCATTACCGGCCGCGGCGCGCGAGCGGCTGGCTGCGGCCCGGCGACGTCATCGACCTCGGCAGCTGCAGCGTCGAGATCATCCCGACGCCCGGCCACACGCCCGGGCACCTGGCGTTCTTCTTCCGCGAGCCGGGCGTGCTCTTCATGGGCGATTACGACCTGACGCGCTTCGGTCCCTGGTACGGCGACCGCGATTCCTCGCTCGAGGCGCTGATCGCCTCGATCGAGCGGCTGCGGCGCGTGCCGGCGCGCGTCTGGCTGACGAGCCACGAGACCGGCTATTTCGAGGGCGACGTGAGCGGGCTGTTCGAGCGCTATCGCGCCGTGATCGACGAGCGCGAGGCCAAGCTCCTCGACGCCCTGGCAACG
>SCUH01000027.1 GCA_004298295.1 Betaproteobacteria bacterium
CGCGAGCCGTCCTCGGGCGAGAACTCGACGTCGGGGCAGGCGTTCTTCGCGTAGCGCACCGCGAGCTTCGCCTGCTCGAGCACCTGCTCGGGCGTCATGCGCAGCTTCTTTTCCATGTGGATCGGACTGGTGGCGATGAAGGTGTGCAGGCGCCAGGATCTGGCACCCTTCAGGGCGTCGATGCCGCGCTGGATGTCGCGGTCGTTGGCGCGGCACAGCCCCGCGACGGTGGAATCCCTGACCACGTTGGCGATGGCGCGCACCGCCTCGAAATCGCCGTTGGACGACGCCGGGAAGCCCGCCTCGATCACGTCGACGCCCAGGCGCTCGAGCGCCCGCGCGATGCGCAGCTTCTCGTCCTTGGTCATGGAAGCGCCGGGACTCTGCTCGCCGTCGCGCATCGTGGTGTCGAAAATGATCAGGTGCTGTGGGCTCATGTTGCGCTCCTCGTGGGAATGCGAAAAATCCTCGCCGCCGGGTGGACGGTCAGGGGTGATGCCGAATTGGAGGTTCTAGTTTGTGCGCGCGAGGCGCAGCAGCAGGCCGGCGAGCAGCAGCCAGCCGCAATTGCGAAGCCCGAACCGAACGGTCGAAGGCATGCGCCGCACTATAGCGGCAATCCTGCGGCGCGGCAACCCGCGCCCGTTTCCGGGCGCGGGTCCCCTGCTTCAGTAGCTGAAACGCGTCTGCGTCTGCGCCGATCCGTCGACCTCCGCCGAAGCGGAAGCCGCCGGAGCCGCGCTGTTCGCCGAAGCCGACGCTTCACCGCGCGCCGCCGCCGAGCCCGAGGCATCGACGCCGCGAAGCGGCCGCAGCATCCTGCCGGTGCCTGCGCCTAGCGTCGCTGACGCGCCGCCCGAGGCTTGTGCATCCGCAGCCGCAGCGCCTTCAGCCTGGCCGAGCGCCGATCGCGATCGCTGCACGGCGGCTTCGCTCGTGCCCTCGAGCGCGCCTTGCGCGCGGCCGCGCACCGAATTCACCGCACCCGGGGCGCGGCGCAGCGGCGCAGTGTCGATGTCCGCGTTCGGCGGCGTGATCGCGCCCTGGAACTGTCCCGCGGTACCCAGCGTGCTGCCCAAGCCCATGGCCGGATTGCCGCCGCTGCCCGACAGCGTCCCGCCGAGTGTGCCGATCGCACCTGCGCCCGCGCCGCCCGAAAGGATGCCGAGCGGACCGGCGAAGGTCGGCGCGGCGCCGCACAGCGCGCCGGCAACCGCAGTGACGAGCAGAAATTGACGATGTTTCATGGTGTTCCTCCTGGTCGTTGCGGAGCCGCGGCCCATCCGCAGCCCTCAATCACGACAACGACCCGGCGGGGGCGGATTGTCCCGGCCAATTGAAACAAGATGTAAATGGCTGCGCGGTTCAGCGCAGGCTGCGCGGATCGACGCGCAAGTTCTCGCCGACCAGTCCGAAGCCGTAGATCTCGTCGGGTCCGGGCGGACCGAGATCGATCGCGCTTCGGATCAGCACGCCGAGCGCGCGCGGCGCGGCGGGCTGCTCGATGCCGCCGGAATCTGCGCTCGCGGCCCTGGCGAGCAATCCCGCGACCAGCGGCGCTGCAAATGAAGTGCCTCTCGCGCGCGCATAGCCATTCCCATCGCTCGCCGCCGTCGCCATGTCGGCGCCGGGTGCCGCGAACGCGACGTGCGCGCCGCGACCGGCTTCGGGCAGCACGCGCCGCTGCGCATCGACCGCAGTCACAGCGATGACGCCGCGGAAGGCCGCCGGATAGAGCGGCGGCGCGGCCGGACCGTCGTTGCCGACCGCGGCGACGACGATCTGCCCTCGCGCGATCACGCTGCGCACCGCGCGCTCGAGCATGAGGTTCGCGGGCCCCACCAGACTGACATTGACCACCGGCACGTCTTCGCGCGCCATCCAGGCGAGCGCTTCGGCGAGCAGCGCCGCCGTGCCGCCGGTCGGCTGGTCGCAATAGACATCCGCCGCATACAGGGTGGCATCGGGAATTGCGCCCGCGAATCCGGGCGCCCGTCCCACGAGCAGCGACGCCACGCCGGTGCCGTGCAGATCGGCGATCTGCTTTCCGGAGCAGCCGAAGGTCCTCACTTCGGCGTGGCGCAGCGCGGGGTGACGCCGGTCGACGCCACCGTCGATCAACCCGACACGCGAACTCGCGCCCGGAGCCTTCGCGCGTCCCGCGGCGGTCGGCGCCTGCGCAAGCTCGTGTCGGATCGCACCGGCCCGCAGATAGAGATGGTTGAAATCGTAGGGCGCCTGCGAATCGAGCTGGCGAAGCGCCAGCACCGACGCCGCGGTCGTCGCTCCGGAGGGCGCCCGCAACACCACGACGCGCTCGCCGAGCGCCTCGAGCGCGCTCTCGCGAACCACGCTGAAGCCTTTCGCGCGCGCCGCCTCGAGCGCCGCGCGCGATGGCGAGAGCACGACCACTTCGCCCCGGATCGCCGGATGGCCCGCGGGATCGGCTTCGATGAGATGGCCGTGCTCGCGTAACAGCCTGCCGATCGTCAGCGTGCGCGACTCGAGCAGGTCGGAGAGATCGGGCAAGCTCTCCAGTCGGGGAACGACGGGCGGCTTCTCGATGCGCAGATCCGGCGCCGAGGGCAAAGCCGGCAACTGCGGCGGCAGCGGCGGCGGCAATTGCGGCAGGCGAAGCTGCGCCGACGCGTTCGCAGCGAGCACCAGTCCCGCAGCGAGCGCGGCGGCCTGCAGCAGCCGGGTGCGGTTCATGACGGCCAGGGCCTCGAATGACGCCCGCTAGCGTTCCCAACCCCGTTGCCGCGCGGCGCGCTCGGCATCTGCATCGAGCGCGTTGCCCTGGATCCGGTCTTCGATCGCGCGCAGCACGGGCGCCGGAACGGGCGCTCCCGCCTGACGGTACTGCTCGGGCGCACCGCCAGGCCGATCGGCTTCGGCCACGGCGAGCAGCCGCCACGCGCCGGATCGGCGGCAGGCCAGCCCGCCCAGGTGCGCAGTTGCCGCAGTCGGTGCGAACGTGAAGCTGCGGCAGTATTCCCCCGTGGTGGCGACGAAGCTCGAACCGACTTTCACCGGCGCATCCGGTGCCTGCGTGGCGGCGAGCTGTTGCGTCAGCGCGAGCGCGAGCGCCCCGCGTGCGCGCAATCCCGTTTCATCCGCCACCCAATCCGCGGCGGGTCCGGTACCCGGTACCAGGTCTTGCGCCTGGTGCAGAAAGACCGCACCCAGCACGGCGCCGAGCGCGAGGCTGGCCGTCATCGCGCCCCACTCGAACCCGCTCCAGCGGCGCGCGCGCACCGGCGCGGCCGGGGTGCCGCGTGCGCTCGCGAGCAGCCGTTGCGGCATCGGCTCGGCCAGCACCGGCTCGAATGCCGCGTGCACCGCGCGGCGCAGTTCGCGCTGGCGCGCGACGCGATCTGCCAGCGCGGCATCCAGTGCCAGCGCGGCTGCGATGGCCGCGGCGCTCTCGGCATCCAGTTCGCCGTCGACATAGGCCATCAGATCGTCATCGGAATACTTCATCGTCCTGTCTCCTTGCTGCGCCCGAAATCGGCCAGCAGTGCCTGCAGTTGCTCGCGAGCGCGCGCCAGGCGGCTGGTGAGCGTGCCGATGGGGATGTCCAGCACCGCCGCCGCTTCCTTGTACGGCAGCCCCTCGACCAGCACCAGGCTCACGGCGATGCGCTGATCGTCGTTCAGGCGGGCCATCGCCTTGCGCACCGCCAGCGCGTCGATCTGGGCGTCGGTGGTGCTCACCCCGACGTGCTCCCCCGCTTCTTCGGGGGCCAGGACGCGGTCGCGGCGGCCGCGCGCGCGCACTTCATCGATCCAGGCGTTCTGCACGATCCTGAACAGCCAGCTCGACAGGCGCGTGCCCGCCTCCCACTGCTCGCGGCGGGTCAGGGCGCGCTCGATCGCCGTCTGCACCAGGTCATCGGCGTCCTGGCGCTGGCCGGTGAGCGCGCGGCCGAAGCGCCGCAGCCTCGGCAACAGGCTGACGAGCTCGGCGCGGAACTGCTGCTCCGCTGGCGTCATGTCTCAAGAGTACAACGACGGCGCGGGTCGGATTCTTCCCGCGCCGATCGACGCAGCCTTCAGCCCGGCTTGCCGTCCAGGCGCGGCCGGGCGAGGCGCGGCAGATAGGTGGCGAAATAGACCAGGAACGCGGCGCTCCAGAGCACGCCGGAGAGGGCGATCAGCGTCAGGTAACTCGCGCCGGGCGCCAATCCCGCGAACACGCGCAGGGCCGCCGCCAGGTGAAGCAGGACGTAGGCCGCGACCTCCGCCCCGCCCGCAGCCAGCGGCCGGCCGGTGTGGCCCAGCGCCGTCCGCGTGATCATGGCGATGATCAGTCCGCCCATGGCGCCGGCGCCGAAGGCGTGCAGCGTCACCGCCGTTGCCACCCAGCGCAGCGATTCGAGGGCGAGGAAGACCAAACCCAGGGGGATCCACGCATGCGACAGATGCAGGATCCACAGGATCGGCCGACCGCGCGTCGCCAGCGGCGACCAGCCCCATTGGCGCGCCGCGTGCAGCGTCGCTGCGGCCAGCGCGAGCGGCGCCACGACCGCGACGCCAAGCGCGAGCAGGTCCGCGGCAAAGACCGCGAGCGTCAGGGCGAGCGCGATCCGGTCGAGCTTCGGCCGCATCACGACCCCGGCGCGCGGCAGCGCGTTCGCGGTGAACGAGGGCACGACGCGGCCCGCCATCACCACGATCAGCGTCATCACCAGCCACAGCCCGGCGCGCACGGGCAGATCGCCCGGTTGCAGGTGGAAGGCGACGTTCGCCGCGCCGAAGGCGCACAGCAGGACGATGACGAAATAGTTGCGCGCGTTCCTCGCGCCCACGATGGCGCGCGCCATCAGCGCCGCGACCACGAAGGCAAACGCGCCATCCACCACCGCGGCGACCGGCGCCGGTCCGGCGAACACCAGCACCCGCGCGGCGATCCAGTGCAGCGCGAGCAGCGCGAGCGGCCAGCCCTCGGGGGTCGGCCGCCCGGTCCAGACGCGCCCGGCGGTGAGCAGAAACCCCGCGATCACGGCGAGCGCGAAACCGAACAGCATCTCGTGCTGGTGCCAGAGCACCGGCGGCAGGTAGCCGTTCCAGCGCAGCCCGTGCAGCGTCGCCACCCACAGCGCGATCGCAAGCGCGGCGAACAGCGCCGCCAGCAGGTAGAACGGCCGGAATGCCAGGTTGAACAGCGCGAAGCCGCGCGGCGCTGCGGCGCGCGAGGGTTCCTCGATGCGGATCACGCGAACGGCTTGAGGCGCCGGCCGAGCGCCCAGAGCACGTAGCCCGAGACGCCGTAGCCGCAGAACAGCAGGAACAGCACGATCGGCGGGTCGGAAGAAACGAGCACGAACCCGAGCACGATGAACAGCACCGTGGCGAAGGGCACGCTCTTTCTCAGATTGATGTCCTTGAAACTGTAGAACGGCACGTTCGACACCATGGTGACGCCGGCGTAGATCGCGAGAAAGCCGGTGATCCAGGGGATGCCGTAGGACGAAACCGGAATCTTGTTGTCGCTCGCGAGCCACACGAACCCCGCGACCAGCGCCGCCGCCGCCGGGCTCGGCAGGCCCTGGAAGAAGCGCTTGTCGATGGCGCCGAGGTTGACGTTGAAGCGGGCAAGCCGCAGCGCCGCGCCGACGCAGTAGACGAACGCCGCGATCCAGCCGAAGCGCCCCAGGTCCTTGAGCACCCACTCGTACATGACGAGCGCGGGCGCTGCGCCCATCGACACCATGTCGGAGAGCGAGTCGTACTCGGCGCCGAACGCGCTTTGCGTGCGCGTCAGCCGCGCGACGCGGCCGTCGAGGCCGTCGAGCACGATCGCCACCAGGATCGCGATCGCCGCCTGCTCGAAGCGGCCGTTCATCGCCTGCACGATGGCGTAGAAGCCGGCGAACAGCGCCGCGGTGGTGAACAGATTCGGCAGCAGATAGATGCCGCGGCCGCCGAGCGGCCCGATGCGCGGCCGCAGGCCGGGTAGCGGCGCGGGATCGTCAGCCACGGGCCGCGAGCCTCGCGAGCACGCTCTCGGCCGCCCGCACCCGGTCGCCGAGTGCCGCCTGCATTTCGACGTCGAGCGGCAGGTAATGGTCGACCCGCGAACCGAAGCGGATGAAGCCGTAGCGCTCGCCGCGCCGCAGCTCGGCCCCTTCCTCGACGTAGCACAGGATGCGGCGCGCGACGAGCCCCGCCACCTGCACGCAGGTTACGTCCTCGCCCGTGCGCGTGCGCAACCACACGGCATTGCGCTCGTTCTCGGTGGAAGCCTTGTCGAGCGCGGCGTTGATGAAGCGGCCCGCGTGATACCAGCGCTTTTGCACCCGGCCATCCACCGGCGAGCGGTTGGAGTGCACGTTGAAGACGTTCATGAAGACCGAGACCTTGAGCGCGTCGCGCTCCAGCCAGGGATCGCGCGCGCGCTCGACGGCGACCACGCGCCCGTCGGCGGCCGCGACCACGGCCCGGGGATCGTCCGGGACCTCGCGCGGCGGGTCGCGGAAGAACTGCAGCACGAAGACCGCCACCAGCCACAGCGGCAGCGACCAGCCCCAGCCGGCCGCGAATCCGACCGCGAGCGCCGCCGCGAGCGCGGCCGCGACGAACGGCCAGCCCTCGCGCGCGATGATCGGATGCGGGTACGCCGGGCGCACCGCTTCAGTTCTTGCTCGTGTCGACGAGCCGGTTCTTGCGGATCCAGGGCATCATCTCGCGCAGCCGGGC
>SCUH01000293.1 GCA_004298295.1 Betaproteobacteria bacterium
GCGCAGCACGCCGCCGGGCTGGTGGAACGCCTCGAACACGGTGACGTCGCAGCCGGCCTTCGCCATGTCGGCGGCGCAGGCCATGCCGGCGGGGCCGGAGCCGACGATGCCGATGCGAAAACCGTTCTGCTGGATGTAGGGGATGTTGACCCAGCCATTGGCGATCGCGGCGTCGCCCACGTAGCGCTCCAGCCGGCCGATCGCCACCGGTTCGAGCGAATCGCCCACCGTGCACACGCCTTCGCACTGGTTTTCCTGCGGACAGACGCGGCCGCACACCGCGGGCAGAAGGTTGGTCTCCGCTATGACGTCGTAGGCGCCGCGCAGGTCCTTCTGGTCGATGCGCGCGATGAAGGCCGGAATGTCGATGCCGACCGGACAGCCCTTGATGCACGGCTCGTCGGGACACATCAGGCAGCGTTCGGCCTCCACCGCCGCCTCTTCGGCGCGATACACGAGCGCGACTTCGGAGAAATTGCGCACGCGTTCCTGCGGCGCCTGCTCCCGTGCCTTGGTGCGGCTCTGCGGGATGGTGCGGATGGTTTTCTTCTTGGCCATGAGCTCAGCTGCCGGTGAGTGGCAAAACGGGTTCCTGGTTCATCAGCCTGCAGCTCTCGGACCAGCGCTCGAGGGCGGCGCGCTCCTCGTCCCGGTAGCGCCGCAGGCGCGACATGAGGTCGTCGAAATCGACCTTGTGGCCGTCGAAGTCGGGACCGTCGACGCAGGCGAACTTCACTTCGTCGCCGATCTTGACCCGGCAGCCGCCGCACATGCCGGTGCCGTCCACCATGATCGGGTTGAGGCTGACGAGCGTCCGGACCTTGCGCTCGCGCGTGGCCTCGGCGCAGCCCTTCATCATCACCGGCGGGCCGATGGCGACGACTTCGTCGATGTCGGCGTGCTTGGCCAGCGCGAGCCGGATGCCCTCGGTGACCAGGCCCTTGATGCCCGCGGAGCCGTCATCGGTGCAGACGATGAACTCGTCGCAGCAGGCGCGGAACTTGTCCTCCCAGAAAACCAGGCTGCGGCTGCGGAAACCGAGCACGCCGATGACGTAGGCGCCGTTCTCCTTGAAGGCCTTGGCCTGCGGGAAGATCGGCGCCACGCCCAGGCCGCCGCCGACGCAGATTACCTTCTTCGCATGGCTGGTGACGCTCGGGATGCCCATCGGCCCGACCATGCCGTAGAGCGACGTGCCGACCTTGCAGGCCTGCTGCATCTCGCGCGTGGTCTTGCCGACGGCCTGGATGACGAGCGTGATGGTGCCGCGCTCGCGGTCGTAATCGGCGATGGTGAGCGGGATGCGCTCGCCGTGCTCGTGCGCCATCACGATCACGAACTGCCCGGGGCGCGCGGCTTTCGCCATCAGCGGATGGCGCACTTCGAGGAGGTAGGTGACGTCGGAGAAATCCTGCCGCGTCACGATTTCGAATCGCGAAAGACGGTCGCTCATCATGCCCTTTTTCTTTCCTGCGCTACCCTAGTGTTCCGCGCCCGTCCGGCACTTGATCTACCTCAAACGGGGCGGCAGTTGATCAATGGGCGAGGTCGCACGCCGAGCAGCGCGACATCTGCACCCAGTCGCCGGCGGCGACGCCGTGCGCGGGCCGCAGCGACGGCGCCGGATCGGCGACGAAGGCGAGGCCGCTCGCGCCGAGATCGGCGAGATGCACTGGGTTCCACTCGGCGCCCGCGCCCGGCGCGTTGCCGTCGATGGCGTCGCGGATGTTGCGCGCCACGGCGCTCACCATCGACTCGATCAGGTACGCGGTCCTGTGCGCAAGCGCAGCGACGCAGGTCGCGCTCGCGGCGGCGCTCGCCACCGTGACGCCCGCGGCATAGATCTCGGGATATTTCGGGTTGCGCAGGAATTCGTCGATGAGGATGAAGCCGCGTGCGTCCGTCAGCCCCTCGATCCCCGCAACCGCCTCGATGCCGCGAAACGGCGGCATCATCACCGAGTACCTGAAGGGCAGGGCATGGGTCCGGCCCGAGCCCGCCTCGGTGACGTGCATCCGGCCGCGCTCGATGCGCTCGACGCGCGCGTCGGCGATCCAGCCGATGCCGAGCGCGCGCAGCGCCGACTCGAGGCGCGCGCGCGAATCGCCGATGCCGTCCACGCCCAGGTGCCCGATGTAGGGCTCCGGCGTCACGAACGTGATCGGCGCGCGATCGAGCAGCTTGCGCGCGCGCAGCTCGCGCTCCATATGGAAGGCGCTTTCGTACGCCGGCGCGAAACACGTCGCGCCCTGCACCGCGCCGACGACGATCGGGCCGGGGTCGGCGACGAAGCGATGCCAGTCCCGGACGCAGCCCGCGACGTGGTCGGCGTGGCAGAGCGAGTGGGTGTAGCCGCGCGGGCCGAGTCCCTGGATCTCCTCGAAGGCGGGACGCGGGCCTGCGGCGATCACGAGGAAATCGTAATCGAGCCGCTTGCCGTCGCCGAGTTCGAGCTGCCTGCGCTCGGGATACAGCCGCCGCGCGCCCGCGGCCGTGAAGCCGATGCCGCGGCGGCGCAGGTTCTGCGCCAGGTCGAACTCGACGCTGCCCAGCGCCGTGACCCACGGGGCCGGCGTGCCCGAGCGGAAGCTGGCGCGGTCGGCGACCACGGTGATGCGCTCGCCGGGGCGCGCCAGTTCGGCCAGTTCGTACGCGGCCGGCAGGCCCGCGGTGCCGCCGCCGATGATCACCACCTGCGCCATCGCCCCCAGCCTCCTCGTGCTGCGCCAGAGTTTCTTATAGCGGTCGCGGATCGGGCCTGGTTTGACGGTGATCAATCGCCGGGCGATCCCGACCAATTCGGTCGGGAACCGGCTCGCCCGGCGGCGGCGGCACGAAATTTAGTCATGCGCATATGCGCATATCTTGACAGGCGTCAAAGTGCCGCGCAGCGCGCGCGCCTAGCATGGGCGCAGAACGCGATGGAGAGGCGAATGGGTGTCCGGATCTGCAGTGCGCTCGCAATTGCCGCGATGCTCGTCGCGGCCGCGGCGGGCGGCGCGGACGACGGCGCTTCCGACAAGGTCCTCAAATCCACCTCCGATCACGCCAAGTTCAAAGTCCTGCAGCAGGAATTCGCATCGGGTCCGGAAGTCACCCGGGCGTGCCTGACCTGCCATACCGAGGCGGCCAGGCAGCTGCAGCTCACCCAGCACTGGAAGTGGGAGTTCCTCAATCCCGACGGCCGGCGCCTGGGCAAGAAGAGCATCATCAACAATTTCTGCACGTCCGTCGCTTCCAACTACGCCTACTGCACGACCTGCCACATCGGCTACGGCTGGAAGGACGACCGCTTCGATTTCAGCGTTCAGGAAAACGTGGATTGCCTGATCTGTCACGACACCACCGGCAACTACCGCAAGGCGCCGGGTTTCGCGGGCCACGTCGTCACTCAGGAAACCGAGTTTCCTCCCGGCTCCGGCAACAGGCTCAAGCCGGTCAAGCTCGGGCCCATCGCGCAGGAAGTCGCGAGGACGAGCCGCGACAATTGCGGCGCCTGCCATTTCTTCGGCGGCGGCGGCGATGGCGTCAAGCATGGCGATCTGGACAGCTCGCTCGCATCGCCCGACAAGTCGCTCGACGTCCACATGGACGCACTCGGCAACAACTTCGCCTGCGCCACCTGCCACATGACGGCGGGGCACCAGGTGCCGGGCAGCCGCTATGCGCCGACCGCCGTAGACCGGGGCGGTGCGCGTCTGCGCGGCAAGGAATACAAGACCAATCCGACGACGTGCCAGTCCTGCCACGGCCAGGCGCCGCACAAGGCAGGAGCCGCCAAGCTCAACGACCACACCGACAAGGTCGCCTGCCAGACCTGCCACATTCCCGCCTACGCACGCGGTGGCGTTCCGACCAAGATGTCGTGGGACTGGTCGACCGCCGGCCTGATGGGGCTCGACGGCAAGCCCATGGTGAGGAAGGACGCGAAGGGCCGCGTCGTCTACACCGCCGCGAAAGGCACTTTCGTCATCGCGGAGAACGTCGTTCCCGAATACGTCTGGTTCAACGGCAGGGTGACCTACACGCTGCTCGGCGACCGGATCGAGAAAGGCGCACAGCCGACGCGCATCAATCACTTCGAGGGCAGCGCCGGCGACAACCGATCGATGATCTGGCCGGTGAAGGTCTTCCGTGGCAAGCAGGCTTACGACCCGCTGTACAAGTCGCTGGTCGTGACGCACATGGCCGGCACCGACGATACCGCCTTCTGGACGAATTTCAATTGGGAAAAAGCCGTCGCCGTCGGCATGGCCTCGGTAGGCGCGCCATTCTCGGGAAAGGTCGACTTCGTCGAAACCGAAAGCATGTGGCCCATCACGCACATGGTGGCCCCGGCGAAGGACGCGCTGCGCTGCCACGACTGCCATGCGTCCGGCGCGCGCCTGGAGAAGGTGGCGGGCATCTACATTCCGGGCCGCGGCAGCGACCATTCGGTCTGGCTCGAAGTCATCGGCTGGGCGCTTGCGGCGCTCGCGCTGGCCGGGGCACTGGTTCACGGCACCGGCCGCATCGCCGCGGCAAGGCGCAGGCACTAGGCGGAAATCGATCATGGCGCGCGCCTACATTTTCAAGCGCTTCGAGCGCTTCTGGCATTGGGCGCAGGCTGCGCTCATCATCGCCATGCTGCTCACTGGTTTCGAAGTGCACGGCAGCTACCGCCTTTTCGGCTGGGGCAGGGCGGCGGGCCTGCACACGAGCGTCGCGTGGGCGCTGATCGGCCTGTGGCTTTTCGCCATCTTCTGGCACTTCACCACCGGAGAGTGGCGGCAATACCTCCCGACCACCGACAAACTGGGTGCAGTGCTCAGGTATTACCTGACCGGCATCTTCAGCGACGAGCCGCACCCTTTCCGCGTCACGCGACTGAGCAAGCATAACCCGGCGCAGCGCCTGGCCTATCTGCTCGTCAAGGTGATCATCAATCCGCTGATCTGGGTGAGCGGTCTGCTGTACCTCTATTACAACGAGCTCGGCGCGACCGGGACGGTCATTGCCTCGGGGTTGGGCCTGGGCGCGATCGCGCTCGTGCACACGGCCGCGGCGTTTCTGATGCTCGCGTTCCTGATCGGCCACGTCTACCTCGCGACCACGGGCCATACGCCACTCGCGCGCGTCAGGGCGATGATCACCGGCTGGGAGCAGCTGGCGGACGAACCCGAACCGGAAACCCGCAAGATCCCCGCACAAGGAGTTTCAACATGACGAAGACCGTTTACGTCGCTGGCGTCGCCGCACTCTGCCTGCTCGGCATCGGCCTGCACGCGATCGATGCCCATGCGGCCGGGGGCGACTGGAAGCGCGGCCGCGTCTACTACCAGAAGGTCTGCACGGACTGCCACACGGCGAAGGCGGGCGGTGCCATCGCGCCGAACGCGCGCACCATGGCGGACTGGACCGCGTACCTGAATGCCGACAAGCACGCCAAGGGCAAGGATTCACTCCGGAACTACGCCAGCCGGGAATACCGCGCCAGCGTCAAGGGCACGAACAAGGCGGCGGAGAAATATGCGGACGTGCCGGATGAGCAGCTGTTCAACGACATCAGGAGCTTCATGCTCAAGGGCGCAAAGGACGGCGACTCTCCGGCGAGCTGCAACTGACATGACCACCGCCGCAGTGCAGGGCGCGCGCAGCGACAGGCCACCGGCCTGGCTTGCCGGCTTCAAGGCCGATTACGAGACCGTTTTCGTCGCCGGATGGTCGCCTTATCTGGGCAGCATCCTGCTGGTGATGGTGATTCTCGGCTTGATGACGAGCGGCCTGTTCTGGGGCGTCTTCGGCGGGCTCAAGCTGTGGGGCGACTGGCTCAATCGCCTCATCGGGCTCGGCGGCGCGCTGCAGCTGCCGGAGACGCTGGAAGAACCGCTCCTTCACCGCATGTCGCTGATGAACATCACGCTGGTATTGGGCGCCTTCTCTGCGGCGCTCCTGTCGCGCCAATTCCAGATCAGCCGCCCGCCACGGCTGGAGTACGTCTGGGCGGCGCTCGGCGGCAGCCTCATGGGACTGGGCGCGACGCTCGCGGGCGGCTGCACCACGGGCGGGTTCTTCACGCCGCTCCTGCATTCCTCCCCCGCCGGCTGGGCGATGTGGGCCGGTCTGCTGGTTGGCGCGGTGATCGGGTTGAAGCTGCTGTCGTGGACGCTCGAGCACATCGAATGGGGCATGCAGGCGCCACCGACGTTCGCGGCGCCGGCGGGCGTCGTTGCGCGCTACCCCTGGATGGGTCTCGCATTGATCATGGCCATCGTCGCGTGGGCGGCGCAATGGTACGGCTCGGACAACGAGAGGCTCGCGGCGCGGGCGGTCATCGTGCTGTCCGGCTTCGCCATGGGCTTCATCATGCACCGTTCGCGCCTGTGCTTCGCGCGCGCCTTCCGCGAGCCCTTCATGACCGCGGAAGGCGAGATGACCAAGGCGATCATGCTTGGCCTGGCAGTAGGGGTTCCGTTCGCCGCGCTCCTGTTCAAGGGCAAGGCCATCGACCCCTACATCGCCATCCCGGCCACGTTCTGGATCGGATCGCTGCTCGGCGGCCTGGTGTTCGGGGTCGGCATGATCTTCGCGGGCGGCTGCGCCTCGGGTTCGCTGTGGCGCATGGGCGAGGGGCATCTGAAACTCTGGGTGGCGGTATTCTTCTTCGCGTGGTCGGGCTCGGCGGCGAGCGGCCTGCTGAAGCGGGCCGGACTGATCGTCAGGGAAATGACGCTCGAGGAGATCGAGGAGACGCGGCTCGGCTTCCAGGCTTACCTGCCGGTGATGCTCGACGGCTGGGGCTGGGCGTTGCTGGCGAGCGGCGGGCTGCTCCTGCTCTGGTACTCGCTGGTGCGCTACAACGAATCGACCGAGAAGTTCACCGTGCTTTAGGGCGGCGCGGCCCGCGCCGCGGCATCAGGCGGCGCAATTCGTGCCGCAGCGGCGCGCTTTCGTCCATTTGCGAGGCGATGCGGTCGCAGACGCTGCGGCAGACATCGACCATCGCCGCATCGGCCGCTCGGTAATAGACCTGGCTGCCTGCCTTGCGCCGGGCCAGCACGCCGCTGCGGTGCATCAGGTTCAGGTGCCGCGAGACGTTCGTCTGGTTGGCACCGAGCTCCGCGACGATTCTCGAAACGCTCTTTTCTTCCTCGCAGATCGAATGCATGATGCGCAGCCGCATCGGCTCGGAGAGGACGCTGAAATACGCCGCGACGACGTCGAAGACCCCGGCGGTCCCGGTCATGGCGTCAGCCGGGGCGCCGCGCGAAGGCGTGCCCATATGCGCATTGCCGCATGCGGGCCATTCTATCGCGCCGGCGGGCTGGTGTAGGCTGGGAACCCCCATGCGATGGTTTCTGCGCCGAATCGTGCTTGCCGGGCTCGCCGCCTGCGCGACGGCCGTCCAGGCGCAGGAGTCGCCGCGCGTCTGGCGCGGCAATTTCATCGCCGCGAAGCAGGGCCTGATGATGAGCCCCTGCCGCAGCGGCGAGCGCCTGATCGTTCACGATGGCACGCCGCGGCGCCAGCTCGACACGCTGTACAAGGAGCTGACGCAGCGCCCGGGGCGCGCGATCTTCATGGAGCTGACCGGCACGCGCAACGGCCGCATGGTGCTCGCCGAGCGCTTGCATCGCGCCTACGCCGAGGGGCCGGGCTGCCGCGAGGATCTCGACAGCGTGCGGCTGCGCGCGAACGGCGTGGAACCCTTCTGGCACCTCGATGCGGGGCGCGATGCGGTACTGATGCGCCGTCCGGGCGGGGAACCCGCGCAGCGCTTTCCCGCGGCGGCGCTCAGCAAGCGCGGCGGCGAATACGTCTACGAGGGCGCGGCCGAACATTCGGTGCTGCGCTTCGTGGTGCGGGAAGCCGCGTGCCGGGACGCGATGACCGGCGGCTACTACACGCTCAGCGTCACGGCCGACTGGGATGGGCGCAGGCTCTCGGGCTGCGCCTACTGGGGCGACTTCGAGCGTCCGCGCTGAGCGCGCAAGCGCGCGATGCGCTGCCACTTCCCCTGTAGGGTCTTGAAAACACACACTTTGCACCGCCGCAATGGTCGAGTAAACTAATCAGTTAATCACACGTTAAAGACGCTGAATCCGAACGGCGCGCCCAAGGAGCCAGGAGTTGCACCCGACTGATATCCGGAATCCCGACTATTTCCACAAAGTCGTAGACTGCCAGTGGGCGTGTCCCGCCCACACCCCCGTTCCAGAATATATCCGACTGATTGCGGCTGGGCGCTACGCCGACGCCTATCTCGTCAACTGGAAGTCGAACGTCTTCCCCGGAATCCTCGGGCGCACTTGCGACCGGCCGTGCGAGCCGGCCTGCCGCCGCGGCCGCGTGGAGGACCACAATGCGCCGCGCGCGGAGCCGGTGGCGATCTGCCGGCTGAAGCGCGTCGCCGCCGACCTCAAGGGCGACATCCGCTCGCTGCTGCCCCAGCCGGCGCCGCGCCGCAACGGCAAGCGCGTCGCCTGCGTGGGCGCCGGTCCCGCCTCGCTCACCGTGGCGCGCGACCTCGCGCCGCTCGGCTATGCCGTCACGGTGTTCGACGGTGACGCCAGGGCGGGCGGCATGATCCGCTCGCAGATCCCGCGTTTTCGCCTTCCCGAAGAAGTGATCGACGAGGAGGTCGGCTATGTGCTCGATCTGGGCGTCGATTTCCGTCCCGGCACGCGCATCGACTCCATGAAGCGGCTTCTGGGCGAGGGCTATGATGCCATCTTCGTCGGCAGCGGCGCACCGCGCGGCCGCGATCTCCAGATCCCGGGGCGCAAGGAAGCGGCGGCCAATATCCACATCGGCATCGATTGGCTGTCGTCGGTGTCCTTCGGCCACACTTCCAGGATCGGCAAGCGCGTCATCGTGCTGGGCGGGGGCAACACCGCGATGGACTGCTGCCGCACCAGCCGGCGCCTCGGCGGCGAGGACGTGAAAGTCATCGTTCGCTCGGGTTTCGAGGAGATGAAGGCGAGCCCCTGGGAAAAGGAGGACGCGATGCACGAAGGCATCCCGATCCTCAATTACCTGGTGCCGAAGGCGTTCACGCTGCGCGAGGGCAGGCTCGCGGGCATGAGCTTCGAAAAAGTGAAAGCGGTGTACGACGCGAAGGGTCGCCGCAGCCTCGTGCCCACTGGCGAGCCCGAGCAGCATTTCGAGTGCGACGACGTGCTCGTCGCGGTGGGCCAGGAGAATGCCTTCCCCTGGATCGAGCCCGATTGCGGCATCGCCTTCAACCCCTGGGGCCTGCCGCGGCTTGACGCCAAGACCTTCCAGTCCAGCCTGCCGAACGTCTTCTTCGGCGGCGATTCGGCTTTCGGGCCGAAGAACATCATCTGGGCGGTGGCGCACGGCCACGACGCCGCGGTCTCCATCGACCGGCTGCTCGCGGGAGAATCGCCGGCCGAGCGCCCGGCGCCGCAGGTCGAGCTGATGTCGCAGAAGATGGGCATTCACGAGTGGATCTACGACAACGAGGTGCATCCGGACGCGCGCTACAAGGTGCCCTGGCGCGACGTCAAGGAAACGCTGCGCGACGTCAAGGCCGAGGTCGAACTGGGGTTCGACGCCGCCACGGCCTGGAAGGAGGCGCAGCGCTGCCTCAATTGCGACGTGCAGACGGTGTTTACCGGAAAGCTGTGCATCGAGTGCGACGCCTGCGTCGACATCTGTCCGATGGATTGCATCAGCTTCACGCCGAACGGCGAGGAGACGGAGTTGCGCGCGCGTCTCAACGCTCCGGCGAAGAACCTGGCGCAGGACCTGTACGTCTCGGAGCCGCTCAAGACGCTGCGCGTCATGGTGAAGGACGAGGACGTGTGCCTGCACTGCGGGCTGTGCGCCGAGCGCTGCCCGACCGGAGCCTGGGACATGCAGAAGTTCCTGCTCGAGATGACCCAAGCCGGCCCGGGTTGCCGGCCCTACCACCGCAAGGCCGCCTAGCGGGAGCCGCCAGCACCATGACCAAGAGAATCGAGGCGCTGAACGACTTCGTCGTCAAGTTCGCCAACGTCAACGGCTCGGGCTCGGCCTCGGCGAACGAACTGTTCGCCAAGGCCTTCATCCGCATGGGCAT
>SCUH01000294.1 GCA_004298295.1 Betaproteobacteria bacterium
GCATCCGGAGATCGGCGAGGACGTCAAGGTCATGGGCGTGCGCAGCGGCGAGCGCATCGCGCTGACGGTCGCCTGTGCGCTCGTGGGGCGCCACGTGCGCGATCTGGCCGCCTATCGGGCTCTGAAGTCGGGCATCGGGGCGATCGCACAGGCGGCGGCGGGGGAGGCGAGCGGGCTGGAGTGCGTCGCCGCGGTCAATACCGCAGACGGAGAAGATGCCGCCAGCGTTTACCTTACGGTGACGGGACTGTCGGCCGAGGCGGGCGACGACGGACAGGTCGGGCGCGGCAATCGCGTCAACGGGCTGATCACGCCGTACCGGCCGATGAGCCTGGAGGCCGCCGCCGGAAAGAATCCGGTCACGCACGTCGGCAAGCTCTACAACATTGCGGCGCATCGCCTGGCGCAGACGCTCGTCGCGGAGATCGCTGGCGTGACGGAGGCCCGATGCCTGCTGGTGAGCCGCATCGGCCAGCCGATCACGCAGCCGCAGATCGCGGATATCCAGGTGCGGCTCGACGATCCGGCGGCGCTTGCCGCGCTCGCGCCCCGCATCACGCAGGCCGTGCACGCGCAACTCGAGGGTCTGCCGCAACTCTGGCGCGAATCGCTCGCCGGGACATTGACCCTGTGGTGAACGGCATGGTCGCGGACTGTAACGTCAGGGATCTCGCTCTTGCGGACCAGGGCGTGCGCCGGATCGCCTGGGCGGCCGGCGAAATGGCGGTGCTCGCGGGGATCGGCGAGCGCTTTGCACGCGAGCGTCCGCTCGCCGGCATCCGGGTGGCGGCCTGTCTTCACGTCACCGCGGAAACCGCCAATCTGGTGCGGGTGCTGGTCGCAGGCGGCGCGCAGGTCCGGCTGTGCGCGAGCAATCCACTCTCGACGCAGGATGACGTCGCGGCGGCGCTGGTGGCGCGCGACGCGGTGCCGGTCTTCGCGGTGCGCGGCGAAAGCACCGAGGCGTATTACCGCAATATCGATGCCGCCTTGTCGGGCGGCCCGCAGCTCACGCTCGACGACGGCGCCGACCTCATCAGCCGGCTGCACGGGCCGCGCGCGGCGTGGCTGCCCGGGGTCATCGGCGGCATGGAGGAGACCACGACCGGCGTGATGCGCCTGCGAGCGATGGCCGCTGAGGGCGCGCTGCGCTATCCGGTCATCGCGGTCAACGACGCGATGTCGAAGCATTTCTTCGACAACCGCTACGGCACCGGCCAGAGCACGCTCGACGGCATCCTGCGCGCGACCAATATCCTGCTCGCCGGGAAGGTGTTCACCGTGGCGGGCTACGGCTGGTGCGGGCGCGGCATCGCGCTGCGCGCGCGCGGCATGGGAGCGCAGGTGATCGTGACCGAAGTGGACAGCCTGCGCGCGCTGGAGGCGCTGATGGACGGTTATCGCGTGATGCCGATGGCAGAAGCCGCGCGCGTGTCCGATTTCATCGTCACGGCCACGGGCGACAAGAACGTGGTCGACGCGTCGCATTTCGAGCTCATGAAGGACGGCTGCGTGCTCGCCAATGCCGGCCATTTCAACGTCGAAGTGGACATCGCGGCGCTCGCCCATCTGGCGGTGAGCAGCCACCGGCCCCGCGAGCACGTCGAGGAGTACCGCCTGGGCGACGGCCGGCGGCTGCGGCTGCTCGCGGAAGGGCGCCTGGTGAACCTCGCCGCTGCCGAGGGCCATCCGTCCTCGGTCATGGACATGAGCTTCGCCAACCAGGCGCTGTGCGCCGAGCATTTCATGAAAAACCGCGGGCGGCTCGAAGCGCGCGTGCACGAGGTGCCGCCCGAGATCGATCGCGAAGTGGCGCGCCTGAAGCTCGCCGCCATGGGAATCGCGATCGACACCCTCAGCGAGGCGCAGCGCGCTTACCTCGTGTCCTGGAAAGAGGGCACCTGAAAGGGCATTGACTGCGCATCACCCGGGTCAGCGCTGAAGACGCCCTCGCCAGCCTGAGGAGCGGCCGCGCGGGGCTGTCCGCCGCCGAGGCGCAGCGCCGCCTGGCGGAGTACGGCGCCAACCGGCTCGAAACAGCCGAGCGCACGCCGCTCGCGCTGCGCTTCGCGCGCCAGTTCACGCATTTCTTCGCCCTCATCCTGTGGATCGCCGCGGGCCTCGCGCTGGTCGCGGAGTGGCAGGCGCCGGGGCAGGGCATGGCGGCGCTCGGCTTCGCGGTCCTCGGCGTCATCGCGGTGAACGGCGTGTTTTCCTTCTGGCAGGAATATCGGGCCGAGCGCGCGATCGCCGCGCTGCAACGGCTCCTGCCGCGCCAGGTGACCGCGCTGCGCGACGGCGGCGCAGTGCGTCTGCCGATCGAAGCGCTGGTGCCGGGCGACGTGATCCTGGTCGAGGAAGGCGACGACGTGGCAGCCGACTGCCGCGTGATCGAAGCCTGGGGCCTGCGCGCCAACCTCGCCACCGTGACCGGCGAAGCGCTCGCGCAAGCGCGCATCGCGGCGGCGGTCGACGAGGATTCGCCGCTGCGCGCACGCAACGTGCTGCTCGCCGGCACCGCGGTGGTTTCGGGCGAGGGCCGGGCGGTCGTCTACGCGACCGGGATGCGCACCGAATTCGGCCGCATCGCGCGCCTGGCGCAGGCTGCAGACGAGGTGCGCACGCCATTGCAGCGCGAGATCGCCCGCGTTTCGCGCCTGGTCGCGTTACTCGCCACCGGACTCGGGGTTGCCTTCTTCGCCATCGGGCAGATGCTGGGTCTGGGCTTCAGCGAGAGTTTCATTTTCGGCATCGGCATCATCGTCGCCAACGTGCCCGAGGGCCTGCTGCCTACGGTGACGCTGGCGCTCGCCCTGGCGACGCAGCGCATGGCGGCGCGAAACGTGCTGGTGCGCCACCTGCCCGCCGTCGAGGCGCTCGGCTCGGCCACCGTGATCGTGACGGACAAGACCGGCACGCTCACGGAGAACTCGATGCACGCGCGCAGCCTCGTGTTCGCGGAGGCTGCGCTGGAAGTCGCCGCGCTCACGCCGGCGCTCGCGCGCGAGCACAGGGTGTTCTTCGACATCGCGCGGCACTGCCACAGCCTGCACCTCGTGACCGTTCGTGGCAGCAGCGTGCAGCTCGGCGATCCGATGGAGGTGGCGCTGGTCGAGATGGCTAGAAGCGCCGGTATCGACGGACCGGTGCGTGAACGCCGCGACGAGCTGCCGTTCGACGCCGATCGCAAGTGCATGTCGACGCTGCATGCCTCGAAGGAGGGCGCAGTTCTCTATTGCAAGGGCGCGCTCGAGGCGCTGCTGCCGCGCTGCACGCAGGTGCAACGCGGCAGCGATGCGCCGGCGCCGCTCGACGAGGTGCAGCGCGAGCGCTTTATCGCGGCCGAGCAGCAGATCGCGGCGCGGGGCGAACGCGTGCTCGCGCTCGCCTGGCGCCTCCTGCCCGAGGGCGCCACGCCGGAGCACTGGGAGGAAGACCTCGTGCTCTCGGGCCTGGTCGGGCTGGAAGACCCGCCGCGCGCCGAGGTGCCCGCGGCGGTGCGAAGCTGCCGCGAGGCGGGCATCCGCATCATCATGATGACCGGCGATCACCCGAGCACGGCGCAGGCGGTGGCGCGCGCCATCGGACTCGTGCGGGGCGAGGCGCCCCGGCTCGTGACCGGGGACGAGCTGGCGCATCTGTCCGACACGCAGCTGCAGCTCGAGCTCGACGCACCCGAGATCCTGTTCGCGCGCGCCAGCGCCGAGCAGAAGCTGCGGGTGGTCGAGGCGCTTCGGGCGAAGGGACACGTCGTGGCGGTGACCGGCGATGGTGTGAACGATGCCCCGGCGCTGCGGCGTGCCGACATCGGCATTGCCATGGGGCGCATCGGCACCGATGTCGCGCGCGAGTCCGCCGACATCGTGCTGCTGGACGACAACTTTGCCTCGATCGCGGCGGCGATCGAGGAAGGACGCGCGGTGTACGACAACATCCGCAAGTTCCTCACCTACATCCTGACCTCCAACATTCCCGAGGTCGTGCCGTACCTCGCCTTCGTGCTCGCGCGCATCCCGCTGCCGCTGACCATCATCCAGATTCTTGCCGTGGACCTGGGAACCGACATGCTGCCGGCGCTCGCGCTTGGCGCGGAGCGGCCCGCAGCCGCCGTCATGCAGCGCCCGCCGCGGCCGCGCGCCGAGCGGCTGCTGTCCTGGCCGCTGCTGGCGCGCGCCTACCTGTGGCTCGGACCGATCGAGGCGCTGGCGGCGATGGCCGCGTACGGCTTCGTACTGCAGCGCGGGGGTTGGCGCTACGGCGACACGCTGGGCGCCGGCGATCCGCTGTACCTCGAAGCGACGACCGCCTGCCTGGCGGCGATCGTGCTGATGCAGGTCGTGAACGTGTTCCTGTGTCGCGACCCGGAGCAAAGCGCGTTCGCGCGCGGCCTCGCCGCGAACCGCCTGCTGCTGGCCGGGGTCGCGCTGGAGCTCGTGCTGATCGGCGCCATTGTCTATACGCCTGCAGGGCAGGCGCTGTTCGGCACCGCGCCGCTCGCCGCGCAGGCGTGGCTGTTCATGCTGCCGTTTGCCGTAGCGATGCTGTTGCTCGAGGAAGCGCGCAAGCGGCTGCTGCGCCGCTTTGACCCACGTCAAGCGCAACACCCTGCGGCTCGCTAGAGTGGTCCAGCGATGACACTCACTGCGCAACAACTCGAAGAACTGCGGCGCGCGATCGAAACGCGGCATGCCGCGCTGCTGGAAGAAATCCGCGGCGACGTCGGGCGGGCGCGGGACGAGAGCTACGGCGAACTTGCGGGCCCCGTGACCGACCCTGCGGACGAGGCGAGCGCCGATCTGATCGCCGATGTCGATCAGGCCGAGGTGACGCGCGATCTGGGCGAAGCGCGCGCGCTCGAGGCGGCGCAGGCGCGCCTCGCGAAGGGCGGCTACGGCCTTTGCACCGATTGCGGGAGCGAGATCGCGTTCGAGCGGCTGCGCGTCAATCCGGTGGCGACGCGCTGCGTGGACTGCCAGCGCGTGCACGAGAAAACCTACGCGCATCCGGCGGAGCCCAGGCTGTAGTCGCCCGCCGGAAGTCGATCCATCGGCTGCGCATCAAGGCGTGCCCGGCTGCCGCGGCGCCTCGCCTGGCGACGCGCCGTCGACTTCAATGCGCAGCGCAACGCCGATCGCGGCTTGATCCCGGTCGATCGGCCACGCGAGGCGCAGCGTCGCCGACTGCATGACGCGTTCGAGGCCGTCCTCGGACTGCGACACCGTGTAGCAGGGCTGCGCCGAGACGCGCGCGGGCGGATCGATGTGCAGCGCAACGCGCCCCTGCATGAAGCGATCGTCGAGCGCCAGTTCGGCTGCGCCCTGCAGCTCGAGCGGCTGGCCGAACCCGCACAAGGCGGCGCCGCCGACGAGATAGCGGCCGGCGAAGCCGTCGCAGCTCGGCAGCGCCAGGTCGAGCTCGGTCACGAACTCGCCGCGCACGGCCTGGATGCGCCAGGTGACCTCGAGCACGGCGCCCCGCAGCGCGATCGCTTTCGTGATCTGTGCCGCAGGTGCGGCAAACCTGGCGCCGTCGCCGGCCGTGGCCACGAGTTGATAGTTGCGGAGCTCGACCGGCGCGCTGCCGGGGGCCAGCAGGGTGTCGCGGAACAGGGTCCGGCCGCGCGGGTCGGGCTCGAGGTCGGCCGGGCCGATGACGTGCTTGAGGCTGAAGCGCTCGTGCGCCGAGGCGATGCCGCCCGACTGCGGCGGTGAGTCCGCACCGCGCAGCGCGCGCGCGTGGTAATGCTCGCGCTGGCGCCGCAGCGTATCGCCGAAATTCTGCGCCAGCGGGTAGCTCGAAAGCTCGTGCAAGGCGGCCTCGCCGTCGAGCCGGATCACGGCCTGGAGAGCGGCGCCCGTGAGGAACAGTTCCTCCACGCCGTCGAGGTCGCAGTCGCCGCGCGCCAGCGGCGGACGCGGCGCGAGGGTATCGAGCTGTGCCTCGAGCTCGAGCAGATTGCGCCACACGGAACGCCGCAGGTGCGGCAGGTAGATGCCGCCGAACAGGCCGTGCCAGTAGGCATCGTTGGCCTGCGCCGCGTAGAGCCGCCGCAGCAATTGGGTGCGATCGTCCTGCCCGGCGGCGGCGACGCGCTGCGAGAGCCCGAGCATGCGCTTGTGCATCCAGTTCGCCTCCGGATAGCGCGAGAGGAAATTGCGCCAGATGCCGCCGCGCAGGAACGCCTTGTGCGCGCCGTAGCGCGCGGCATCGCGCTCGGCCTGCACCAGCGCGGCGTAGCGTTGCGCCGGTTCCGCGGGCAATGTCCATTCGTTCATCTCGACGTAGGAGGTGCTCGGCAGGTAGACGATGCCGCGGCTGGCGGTCCGGGCATGGAACTCGCGGAACGTTTCCGGACGCAGGTGCCCGGAGGCGAGCACCCGCTCGATGAATTCGGCGAGCCAGCGCTTTTCATAGACCCACTGCCAGGTCTCGGGCCAGATGCCGAATTTCTCGATGTCGTCGAAATACACCGCCGCTTCGCCCGGTCCGGCGAGCGCCTCGAGGCCGCTCAGCGCGTCGGCGGCCGGCGCGAACGGGATGCGGTAGCGCAATTCCTCGGAAATCGGGAACAGGTCGAGCCGCTGGCCGTCCTCTTCGGTGCTGAAGTAGCCGCGCAGCTCGGCAGCGCTGCGGCCGGTGCAGAAAAAATGGTAGTCGTCCACCACCGCATAGCGGATGCCGGCCTGCACGAGCGCCGGGACCACGCTCGATTCCCACACGCGTTCGGTCAGCCAGGCGCCTTCGGGGCGCTGGCCGACGCGCTGCTCGATCCGGTCCGAGAGCGCGAGGAGCTGGCCGATGCGGTCGCGCTGCGGAATCGCCGCGAGCACCGGTTCGAAGTCGCCGGCGCCGAACCATTCCACCTGACCGCGGCGCGACATCTGCGCAAGGAGCGCCATGTCCTCCGGATGCCGCGTCCACAGGTACTCGATCAGGGGGCCGCTCATGTGAAGCGCGAAGCGGAACTCCGGATACGCGTGCAGCACGCGGATGAAGGGCCGGTAACAGCGCGCGTGCGCCTGCTCGAAAACCTCCGGGAAGTTGCCGGCGGGCTGATGTGCGTGCACGCCGAAGAGCAGGGCCGCCCGGTCGCTCATCGGCGCGCGCGTCCTCAGGCGCCCGAGCGGCGCATCGCGGCGGCGCTGTCGCCCTCGGCGTCGCCGCGGCAGATCGGCTCCGCAAGGCGGATCGGCACCGGCAGACCGAGCAGCCGGTAAAGGTGCGCGAGCTTCGCCCGGAACAGCCGGTCGAAGGCGAGCATCGCCGGAGACGGACTGCCGTCCTGCAGCCACCAGAACCAGTCCGAGCCCTCGCAATCGGAAAGCTGGCGCCGCGCCGCGTCCTGCGCCGCGGCGGATAGCCGCCCGCTGGAAATGACGAGATCGAACGACTGCTTGGCGCCGCACAGCAGGTCCCAGGCGCGGTTCTTGGCCGGCGTGCCGATCCAGGTGAGCAGGTTCCCCTGCACCCAGCTCCCGGCCTTGAGCGCCGGGAGCGTTCGCGTCCCCGCCGCACCGTGCCGCGCCAGAAAGCTGCTGAACGTCCAGGTGCGAATCGCGGCGTGCGCGCGCAGGCCCTGGTACAGGTCGGACAGAAAGTAAAAGCCGTTGTAGGGAAAATGCTCCCAGGGGTTCTCGCCGTCCAGGATCACCGCGACGAGCGGCGTCTCGCCCTGGGGCGCCTCGCGCGCGATGCGCTCCAGCTCGCCGATCAGGTTGCTGGCGGCGTCGCGGCCATGCCAGCGCCGGTACTCGAATCCGATCAGGTCCGAGAGCCGATCGTCGCGAAAGAACACCACCGGATCGGCACCGTCGGCGCGGTACGCGTGGTAGAGATCGCGCCCGCGATCGTAGCCGCCATGCTCGCGCAGGCTGTTGGCGAGAACCCCTTCGCCGCTCGCCACCCAGCGCATGCCGCGCGCTCCGAGCTGGCGCAGGCAGGCGAGCGAGATCGCGCCCTCGGCGGGCCACATTCCCCTGGCCGGTTCGCCGAAGCGCGCGGCGTGGCTTGCGAGCGCGGCGTCGATCTGCGCCCCCAGGCGCGCGATGCCGCCGGGATATCTGCCGAATTCGGGCAGCGGGGCCTGCGGCGTCGCCTCGTGCAGGGCGTGGAAATCCAGCAGCAGGGGGCCAATCGGATGGTGCTGCGGCGTGGTGGACAGCTCCACCCGGCCCGAGGCCGCCAGAGCGCGGTAGCGCGGCACGATGGCGCGCACCAGAGCGCCGACCTCGGCGAGCAGCGCGGCGCGGTCGGCGTGGGTGAAGTCGGCGCCCTCGCTCATCAGCCGCGCCACCACCTCCGATTCGCGCCGCACGGTCTCGCCGGTCCACGCCAGGTGATACCAGGTCACGAGATCGTAGAAGTAGCGATCCGCCAGATAGCCGATGCCCTCGGGTCCCTGCGAAAGCACGGCGCGGTGCACTTCCGCCAGCCGCCGGTAGGCCGCAAAGGGCTCGACCATGCTGCCGTGGTCGGCGTGAAAGCACTGCGCGAGCGCGTGCTGGCGCTCGGCGCCGGTGAGCGGCGTCGACTCCTCGCGCGCGAGCAGGCGCAGCAGCGGGTCGCGCAAGGCTCCGCCTGCGAACTGCGCGCCGTAATCCTCGAGCTGATCGAGCAGCACCGGCGCGAAGTTGACCACGGCGCACACCTCGTGGCGCTCGAGGTGCCACGCCATGTCGGCGTAGTCCTTGATGGCGTGCAGGTAGACCCACGGCAGGGCGAACTCGCCGCTCGCGTGGTCGCGGTAATCCGGCTGGTGCATGTGCCACAGCAGCACCAGGTCGAGGCGCCGTGCGCTCATCGCAGGTGATGCACCTGTTGCCCGAGCATCTCGGGCGTCACCAGCGTCACGCCGTGCTCCGTGACGTGAAAGCGCCTGCGGTCTTCCGCGGCGTCGCAGCCCACGCGCGTGCCCTCGGCGAGGCGGCAGTGCTTGTCGATCACGGCGCGGCGGATCTGGCAGTGCCGTCCGATGTCGACGTTGGGCAGGATGACCGACGCCTCGATCGTGCAATAGCTGTGCACGTGCACGTTGGAAAACAGCAGCGAGCGGCGCACCGTGGAGCCGCTGATGATGTCGCCGCCGGAAACCATCGAGTCGATCGCGATCCCGCGCCGGCCCTCGTCGTCGAACACGAACTTCGCCGGCGGCAGCTGCTCCTGGTAGGTCCAGATCGGCCACTCGCGGTCGTACAGGTTGAGGTCGGGCGTGATCTGCACGAGGTCGAGATTGGCCTCCCAGTAGGCATCCACCGTGCCGACATCGCGCCAGTAGGGAACGCCGCGCGCCATGTTGACGCAGGAATCGGCGAAGCGGTGCGCGCACACCCGGTAGCCGCGCGCGACCGCCCAGGGAATCACGTCGCGGCCGAAATCGTGGCTCGAATTCGCGTCGTCCGCATCGCGGATGACCTGTTCGTAGAGAAACGCCGCGTTGAACGCGTAGACGCCCATGCTGGCGAGCGCGATGCCGGCGCGGCCCGGCATCGGCGCGGGGTCGGAGGGCTTCTCGTGAAACGCGACGACGCGCGCGTTGTCGTCCACCGTCATCACGCCCAGCGCTCTGGCCTGCTGGAGCGGGACTTCGAGGCAGGCGATGGAAAGGTCGGCCTGTCGCGCGACGTGCTCGCCGAGCATGCGTGCATAGTCCATCTTGTACACGTGGTCGCCGGCGAGCACCAGCACGTACTCGGGATCACGTCGCCGCAGGATGTCCAGGTTCTGGTAGATGGCGTCGGCGGTGCCCAGGTACCACTCGGCGGTGACGCGCTGCTGCGCCGGCAGCAGTTCAATGAATTCGTCGAACTGACCGGCGAGGAACGACCAGCCGCGCTGCACGTGCCGGATCAGGCTCTGCGCCTTGTACTGCGTGCAGATGCCGATGCGACGCACGCCCGAGTTGACGCAATTCGAGAGCGTGAAATCGATGATGCGGAATTTGGCGCCGAAGGGCACCGCCGGCTTGGCGCGCCAGTCGGTGAGCTGCGCCAGGCGCGTGCCGCGTCCGCCGGCGAGCACCATGGCGAGCGTCCGGTGCGCCAGGTCGACGCTTTCGGTCACGGCGCGCTCCGCTCGCCGCCGCGCCGCGCGCCTGCGGCTACAATCGTCGTGCGACAACCACGATGAGCGAACTCGCGATCCCGCTGTCCGACCCGCGTGCGCAACGCCTGTGCGCGGGGCGCCTGCACGAACCGCACGCCTTTCTCGGTCCGCAGCACGATGCCGGGGGGCGCCCGGTGGTGCGCGTGTTCGATCCGCAGGCGCGCGCGGCGTGGATCGAAACCCGCGATGGCTGGCGCCAGGCCGCGGCGGCGGGGCCTGCCGGGCTGTTTCTGGTGCATGCCGAAACGCCACGCCGCTACCGCGTGCGCTTCGAGGACGAGGGAGGCGCGCTGCGCGAGGCGTTCGACCCGTACTGCTTCGCGCCCGGGATCTCCGATCACGACCTGTACCTCTTCAACGCCGGCAAGCTCACCGAAGCCTGGCGTACGCTGGGCGCGCACCCTCTGGCCGTGGAGGGCGTTGCCGGAACGCGTTTCGCGGTCTGGGCGCCGAATGCCGAGCGCGTCTCCGTGGTGGGCGAGTTCAACCGCTGGGACGGGCGCGCGCATCCGATGACGGTGCGCGGCGCAAGCGGGGTGTGGGAACTTTTCCTGCCGGGCGTCGCGCCGGGTGCGCTGTACAAGTTCGAGATCCGCAACGGCGCCACGGGCTCGATCCATCTCAAGGCCGATCCGTACGCGCGCGCCTGCGAGCCGCGGCCCGGGACCGCGTCGCGCGTCGCGGCGCCGCCGGCACATGCCTGGCGCGACGCCGACTGGATGGCGCAGCGCGCGCGCAACGACTGGCTCGGCGCGCCGCTCGCCATCTACGAAGTGCACGCCGGCTCGTGGCGGCGCCGCGCCGACGGTTCGCTCCCCGGCTGGCGCGCGCTCGGCGACGAGCTGATCGGGTACGCGACCGATCTCGGCTTCACTCACGTCGAGCTGCTGCCGGTCACCGAGCACCCGCTGGACGAGTCCTGGGGCTACCAGAGCACGGGTTACTTCGCGCCCGCGGCGCGCTACGGCGGCGCCGACGAGCTGCGTGAATTCATCGACCGCTGCCACGCCGCGGGCCTGGGCGCGATCCTCGACTGGGTGCCCGGCCATTTCCCGACCGATGTCTGGGCGCTGGGGCGCTTCGACGGCAGCGCGCTCTACGAGCACGAAGATGCGCGGCTCGGGCTGCATCCGGACTGGGGCACGCACACCTTCAACTTCGGGCGCAACGAGGTGCGTGCGTTCCTGCTCGCCTCGGCGCGCTACTGGCTCGCCGAGTTCCACTTCGACGGCCTGCGCGTGGACGCGGTGGCGTCGATGCTCTACCTCGATTACTCGCGCGCGCCGGGGCAGTGGCTGCCGAACCGCTACGGCGGGCGCGAGAACCTGGAGGCGATCGAATTCCTGCGCGAACTGAACGTGCTGCTGCACGCGGAGTTCCCCGGCGCACTGACCATCGCCGAGGAGTCCACCGCCTGGCCGATGGTGTCGCGGCCCACCTACGTCGGCGGGCTCGGCTTCTCGATGAAATGGAACATGGGCTGGATGCACGATACGCTGCAGTACATCCGGCGCGACCCGGTTCACCGGCGCTTCCATCATGACGAACTGACCTTCGGCCAACTGTACGCCTACAGCGAGAACTTCGTGCTGCCTTTCTCGCACGACGAGGTGGTGCACGGCAAGGGCTCGCTGATCGCGAAAATGCCCGGCGACGGCTGGCAGCAGTTCGCCAATCTGCGGCTGCTGTTCGCCTACCAGATGACGTATCCCGGCAAGAAGCTCAACTTCATGGGCAACGAATTCGGGCACGGCGCCGAGTGGAGCGAGGGCCGCGCCCTCGACTGGAATCTGCTGCAGACGCATTGGCACCGCGGCGTGCAGCGCTGCTTTCGCGACCTGCAGCGGCTTTACGTCGCCGAGCGGGCGCTGCACGAACTGGATTTCGCGCCGCAGGGATTCGCGTGGATCGACTGCCATGACGCCGACAGCTCCGTCATCTCCTACGTGCGCCGCTCGCGCGATGGCTCGTTTTTCGTCGTCGCGCTCAATTTCACTCCCCTGCCGCGCGCGGCCTACCGCATCGGCGTGCCGCGTGCCGGAGCTTACCGCGAACTGCTCAACACCGACTCGGCGCATTACGGCGGCTCGAACATCGGCAACGGCGGCCTGCTGCATGCGCAAGGCACGCCGTGGATGAGTCAGCCGGCCTCGATCGTGCTGACCCTGCCGCCGCTTGCCGGCCTTATCGTCGCGCCGGCCTGAGGCCGAGCGTCGCGTCGACCTCGGCCTCGGCCTCGAGCCAGTCGTCCAGATCCCGGCCGGGATCGAAGCCGCGTTTTTGCGAGCGGAAATACGCCGCGAGCGCGACCATGCGCGCGCGCTCTTCGGCGGATACCGGCGGTGCTGACGGCACGGACTTGGCCGCGGCGAGGGGCGTGCCCGGCCGCTTGGCCGGCTTCTTGGTGCGACCCGATCTCACGCGACTCCTCCTTAAACGAAGTGGACAGTCGCTGCTTGCTCTTGGTTCATAGTTAACCCTGCGCTGCGTCGCCCTGTTGACATGGATCAAGCATCCGTGTCCTCGAGCGGATTTTGCCACCGCAACGCGCCCGGGTAAGATGCAGCGCGTTCCATGCCCGAAGAACCGCTGCGCGTTCTTTTCGCCGCACCCGAGTGCGCGCCGTGGGTCAAGACGGGCGGCCTCGGCGACGTCTGCGCTTCGCTCCCGCGGGCGCTGCACCGGCGCGGCGTCGACGTGCGCCTGATGCTGCCCGCCTATCCCGGGCTCAAAGGCACCTTGCGGACAGCGCACGAAAGCGTACCGCTGCCTGCGCTGGGCGGCTTGCCGCAGGCGCACATCGCGCGCGTGACGCTTCCAGGCGGCCAAGCCGCGTTCCTCGTCGATTGCCCGGCGCTGTATGACCGGCCCGGGGGTCCCTACCAGGACGCAAGCGGACACGACTGGGAGGACAATCCGGTCCGTTTCGCGGTTCTGGGGCGCGCTGTAGCGCACGTCGCGACGTGGCCGTTCGATTGGCGCGCGCAGGTCGTGCACTGCAACGACTGGCAGACGGCGCTCGCGCCGGCGTACCTTGCCTTGGGCGCAACGCCGCGGCCGGCGACCGTGATCACGATCCACAACCTCGCTTTCCAGGGTCTCTTTCCGCCGCAGGTGTTCGCCAGCCTCGGCTTGCCGCCGGAAAGCTTCTCGATCGACGGCGTCGAGTTCCACGGCCAGGTGTCGTACCTGAAGGCTGGCCTGCAGTACGCCGACGCCATCACCACCGTGAGCCCGAGCTACGCACGTGAAATCCGGCAGGCGCCGCTGGGCTTCGGGCTGGAAGGACTGCTGCAGCGGCGCAGCGCCGTCCTGAGCGGCATTCTGAACGGGATCGACGTCGATCTCTGGAACCCGGCGACCGATCCCTGGATCGAGCGTCGCTACGACGCCGCAACGTTGCACCGCAAGACCGACAACAAGGGGGCGCTGCGGGCACGCTGCGGGCTTGCCGGTGCGCCCGCGGTGCCGCTCATCGGCGTCGTCAGCCGCTTGACGCAGCAAAAGGGGCTCGATCTCGTGCTCGAAGCCGCCGATCGCCTGCTGCGGCTGCCCGCGCAGCTCGTGGTGCTGGGGGCGGGGGAGGTGCATCTCGAACGCGCGTTCCGCGAACTGGCGCGCGCGCATCCGGGGCGCGTCAGCGTGACGCTCGCCTTCGACGAGCCGCTGGCGCATCGGATCGAGGCAGGCGCGGATATTTTTCTCATGCCTTCACGCTTCGAGCCCTGCGGCATGAACCAGATGTACAGCCAGCGCTACGGCACGATCCCCGTGGTGCGCGCCACCGGGGGCCTGGCGGATTCGGTGGTCGACTGCACGCCGGCGACGCTGGCGAACGGCAGCGCCAGCGGTTTCCTGTTCGAGAGCGCGAGCGCGCCGGCGTTGCTGGCCGCGATCGAGCGCGCGATCGCCGTCTACCGCGAGCCGGCGCTCTGGCAGCACCTGCAGCGCCAGGCGATGGCGCGCGACTTCGGCTGGGATGCGAGCGCGCGCGCCTACGCCGCGCTCTATGCGCGCATCGCGGCGTGACGCTCAGGCCCAGAGCATGAGCCCGGTTTCGAAGGGATGCGTGAGCAGCTCGTGATACGGGTAAGCACGCAGGCGGTAATCGAGCCGGCCGCAGAACTCGGGCGCAAGCTCGAGCACGAAGCGCTGTTCGCCGTTTTCGGCGCGCGCGCCCTCGGCAGTGAACAGGGTGCTGCGCCAGACGCCGTCGCCGCCCTCGCGCTCGGCGCGCGCGAGCCGTAGCTCCACTCTCACGTCATCCCGCGCCAGCCCGTTCAGTTGCACCGCGACCTCGATCCGCAGGCGCTCGCCGAAGAGCGCCCGGCTGACCGGCGCATCGACGCGCCGCAGCGTGACGCCGGGCCAGGCGGCGTGCACGCGACGCTTCCAGTCCGCCAGCTGGCGCGCACCGCGATAGCCGTCGGCCTCGAATCGCGCCCGCTGCCGGGCGGCGGGCAGGTAGAACTTGCTGGTGTATTCGTTGACCATGCGCGAGGCGTTGAAGCGCTGCATGATGGTGACGATCGAGCGCTTGGCCATCCGGATCCAGCGCTCGGGCAGGCCGTTCTCGGCGCGCTCGTAATACAGGGGCACGACCTGGTCCTGCAGCAGCTCGTAGAGCGTGCGTGCTTCCTCCTGGTTGCGCCGGTGCTGGTCGAGCGCTTCGGATGCGGGCTTGATCGCCCAGCCGATGTCGCTGTGATAGGCCTCGCCCCACCAGCCGTCGAGCACGGAGAGGTTGAGCACGCCGTTGATGCCGGCTTTCATGCCGGAGGTGCCCGAGGCCTCGAGCGGATAGATCGGGTTGTTGAGCCACACATCCACGCCGGACACCATGCGCCGCGCGAGCCGCATGTCGTAGGCCTCGACCAGCAGGATCTTGCCCTCGAACTCCGGCGAGCGCGCGGTGCGCGTGATATGGCGAATCAGATCCTGGCCGGGGCCGTCGGCCGGGTGCGCCTTGCCGGCGTACAGAAACAGCACCGGGCGGCTGCGCACCGAGACGATCTCCTGCAGCCACTCCAGGTTCTCGAACAGCAGCGTGGCGCGCTTGTAGGTGGCGAAGCGCCGTCCGAAGCCGATCGTGAGCACATTCAGATTGGCGGGATCGACCAGACGCAGCAGCCGGTCCAGATGCGACTCGCTGCCCTTGTCGCGCAGGTGCTGCTGCGAGATGCTGTAGCGCACCAGGTACAGCAACTGCGATTTCAGCGTCTGGTGCGTGTTCCAGAAGATCTCGTCGGGAAGCTCTCCGCAGTGCGCCCAGAAATCCGGGTCGGACAGGTGCTGGAACCAGCCGTCGCCGAGAAAGCGATCGTAGACATCGGCCCACTCGCGCGCGAGGAAGGTCGGCACGTGCACGCCGTTGGTGACGCAGGTGACCGGGTTCTCCGGGGGCGGAATCTGCGGCCAGAGCGGGGCGAGCAGGCGCGAGGAAACCCCGCCGTGGATGTTGGAGACGCCGTTGTGGTGGCGTGCGCCGCGCGCCGCGAGCGCCGTCATGTTGAACTCGTGATCGCCGGGCCCGCGCCCGAGCGCGAGCAGCTTCTCGCGCCCGATGCCGAGGTCCTCGCAGAAGGCGTCGAAATACGCCGCCATCGTCTCGTCGGAGAAATAGTCGTGCCCCGCGGCCACCGCAGTGTGCGTGGTGAACACGGTGCTCGCCGCGACCGCCTCGAGCGCGGCATCGAACTCGGCGCCGCTCTTCACGATGCCGCGCATGCGCTCCAGGATCAGGAACGCGGCGTGGCCCTCGTTGATGTGCCAGATCGTGGGCCGCACGCCGGCCGCGGCCAGCGCGCGCACGCCGCCGAATCCGAGCACGATCTCCTGCTGCACGCGCGTCGTGCGGTCGCCGCCGTACAGGCGGTAGGTGATGAGCCGGTCGTGCTCCGAATTCTCCGGCAGGTCGGTGTCGAGCAGGTAGAGCGTGACGTGGCCGATCCGGCTCTGCCAGACCTTGAGCCAGAGCGCCCGCCCGGGCAGTTCGACGGCGACGCGCAGTTCGCCGCCGTCGGCATCGCGGAACGGCTCGATCGGCAGATCGTCGAAATCCGAGTCGTTGTAGGTCGCGCGCTGGTTGCCCTCGGGGTCGATGGCCTGTGAAAAATAACCCTGGCGATAGAGCAAGCCGACCGCGACGAACGGCAGCCGCAGATCGCTCGCCGCCTTGCAATGGTCGCCGGCGAGAATCCCCAGCCCGCCCGAATAGATGGGCAGGCTTTCGTGGAACCCGAACTCGGCGCAGAAGTACGCCACCAGTTCGCCGTCGCCGAGGCTCGCGGCGGCCTCGCGCCGCGTCCGGTCGCTGCGGTAAACGTCGTACGCCGCGAGCATCCGGCTGTAACTTGCCATGAATTCCGCGTCCTGCACGGCTTCGCGCAGCCGGGTCTCGTCGATGCGTTTCAGGAACGCGCGCGGATTGTGGCCGGCGGCGCTCCACAGGCGCGGGTTGAGCCGTGAAAACAGCGAGCGCGTCTCCCGGTCCCAGGTGTAGCGCAGGTTATTGGCCAGTTCGGCGAGCCGCTCGAGGCGCTCAGGCAGCCGCGGTCGGACGTGCAGTTGGTAGGGTGTGCCTGGGATATCCATGTGCGGATCGAACGGCGCCTGTCCAGTCGCCTGGGGACGCGGCATCTTAGCGCAGCGCGGCGCAGGCGTTAAGGTCTTGCGGAGGACGCTCGCCGGAATCTCGCCGCCCTCGAATCCGCGTGCCGGGGCACGCTTGACCGAGATCAAGGGGTTCGGCAGGCGGCGCGCTAGCGTATCAGCAGTGCAATTGCGCCGCATTGGGGGCCGTGATGCAAATTCCCCTTCAGGTTACCTACCGCGACATCGAACGTTCGGACGCGCTCGATGCGCGCATCCGCGACAAGGCGGCGAAGCTCGAGGCGTTCCATCCCCATGTCACGAGCTGCCGCGTCAGCGTCGAGGAGCGGCACCGCCACCACCATCAGGGCAAGCAGTTCACGGTGAGCATCGACCTGCGCGTGCCGGGCCACGAGCTGGTGGTCAACCGCGAGCACGACGAGGACGTCTATGTCGCCGTGCGCGACGCGTTCGACGCGGCGGGGCGCAAGCTGGAGGACCTGGCACGCCTGCAGCGCGGCGAGGTCAAGGCGCACGAGCTGCCGCAGCGCGGCAGGGTGGCGCGCATCTATCGCGAAGAGGGCTACGGCTTCATCGAGACGGCCGACGGCCGCGAGCTGTATTTCGGCCGCGACAACGTGGTCGAGCCTTCGTTCGAGCAGCTGGTGGCCGGAACCCGGGTGCAGTTCATCGAGGAACTCGCAGGCGAGGGCCGGCAAGCCAAGCGCGTGAGCGCCGGCAAGCACGGTTGAACCGGGCGGGACGTGTTCCGGAGGCGGCATGACGCGACTCAAGCGCAAGGCCAGGAAGCGCCGCCGGCGCAGCGCCGGCGCGGCCGAGCAGGGAGTGCCGCCGGAAACCCGCGCGCTGCCGCCGCCTGCGGCGCGGGATTCCGTGGAAGATCCGCTCGATGACTGGAACGAGGACGACGCCGAAGCGGATCGCTGGGTACTCGAGCGCGAAGGCGGAGACGTGGAGCGCGGCGAGGGCTAGGCGCGCGAGGACGGCGTGACCCCTCCGGCGCCTCGCAGGCGCGTGGTGATCCTCGGCGCGGCGGGGCGCGACTTCCACAACTTCAACGTCGTGTATCGCGACGCTCCGGACTGCGAAGTCGTCGCCTTCACGGCCGCGCAGATCCCCGGGATCGCCGGCCGGCGCTATCCCGCGGCACTGGCCGGCGCGCGCTATCCGAACGGCATCCCGATCGTCGACGAAGCGGGGCTCGAAGCGCTGCTGCGCGAGGCGCGCGCCGAGCAGGTCGTGTTCGCCTACAGCGACGTATCGCACCTCGAGGTCATGCATCTGGCATCGCGCGCCCTGGCGAGCGGCGCCGATTTCATCCTGCTCGGCCCGCAGCGCACCATGCTGCAAGCCGGCGTGCCCGTGATCGCGATTTCCGCCGTGCGCACCGGTTGCGGCAAGTCGCAGACCGCGCGCTGGATCGCGCGCCGCCTGCGCGCGCGCGGGTGGCGGATTGCCGTCGTGCGGCACCCGATGCCCTACGGCGACCTCGAGGCGGCCGCCGTGCAGCGCTTCGCCTGCATGGCCGACCTCGTTGCGGCGCGCTGCACGATCGAGGAGCGCGAGGAGTTCGAACCGCATATCGCCGCGGGCAACGTGGTGTACGCGGGGGTCGATTGCGCGCGCGTGCTCGCGCAGGCCGCCGCCGCATCGGACCTGATCCTGTGGGATGGCGGCAACAACGACTTCCCGTTCGTGCGGCCGGATCTGCATATCGTGCTGGCCGACGCGCTGCGGCCGGGGCATGAAACCGCGTATCACCCGGGCGAAGCGGTGCTGCGCATGGCCGACGTCGTGCTCATCGCGAAAAGCGATGCCGCGCCACCGGCCGACGTCGAGCGCGTCGCCGAGGCGGTGCGCAGCGCGAATCCCCGCGCGCGCATCGTTCGCGTCGCCTCGCCGGTGACGCTCGACGATCCGGCGGCGGTGCTCGGCCGCCGCGTGCTGGTCATCGAGGATGGCCCGACGCTCACGCACGGCGGCGCGCCTCACGGGGCGGGATACGTCGCCGCCGTGCGGTACGGCGCGCGCGAGATCATCGATCCGCGGCCGCATGCCGCGCCCGGAATCGCCGGCGTGTACACACGCTATCCGCACATCGGGCGCGTGTTGCCGGCGCTTGGCTACTCCAGCACACAGATCGACGCTCTGCGCGCGACGATCGAAGGCTGCAACGCGGAGGTCGTGGTCAGCGCGACCCCGTTCGACCTCGCGTCGCTCATCGGTGCGACCGCGCCGATCGTGCGCGCGCGCTACGAGCTGGCCGAGGGCGAAGGTGCGCCGCTGGCCGCGCTGCTGGATGCGTTTGTCGACGCCGGGATGCCCCGGCGCTGAGCCGCCGGCACGCCTCAGGCGTGGCCCGGGACCGCCGTGCGCCGCTCGGCGCTTTCCTTGCGGTGTTCGCGCGCGACCATGGTCGCAAGCCCCGCCAGTTCCCCGGCCAGAAGCCCGAGGATGTCGTCCGCGGCGATGATGCCGATCAGCACGCCGTCCCTGTCGACCACGGGCAGGCGGCGCACGCCTTTCATGCGCATCACCGCTACGGTCTCCGCAACGCCCGCGGTTTCGCTCAGTTCCAGCAATTCCTTGGCCGCCACGTCGCCGACCAGGATCACGTCCGGATCGAGGCCGAGCGCGGTGACCGCGACCACGATGTCGCGGTCGGTGACGATGCCGCAGGGCTTGCGCTTGCCCTCCTTTTCGTCCACCAGCACGAGGCAGCCGACATGGTATTCGCGCATCAGCCGCGCAGCGCTCTTCACCGTGATGTCGCGCTTCGCCACCACCACTTCGCGGGTGCAGATCTCGGCAATCGTCATGGCAGATCTCCGTGCGGTTCAGGTTGGGCGGCAGGGGCCTTTTTTCACCCAGACGCCGCGCTCCTCGCAGTGCAGCAGCTCGTTGCCGGTGCAGACGTATTCGCCGACGCCGTAGGCCTGGTCGTTGAAGTAGCAGACGCCGGTCTCGGGTTCGAAATCGAACGTCACTTCGTCCTCGCCGATACTCTCGTGGTCGAGGATGGGCGAGCATTTGCGCTCCGGATCGGGTGCTCCGACCTGCGTGGGATGGCCTTCCTTGGTCATGGCTCGGCTCCGGTTGGATTTCGCATTCACCTTACCGCGCGAACCCGCCTGCGGTGTTGACGCGGCGCAAGGCCGGACACCGGGCGGCGCCGGCATGACATGGACCGCGCGATGCTCCGGCTGCTAAGCTGTCCCCGGATGAAACAGGCCGAGCGTCGCCGCGGATCGAGCCGCTACCCGCTGCGCTGGAAAGCGGCGGTGGTCTTCGACGGCCCGCAGAACAAGCCCGTCGTGCATACGCAGACGCAGGACCTGTCCGTGGTCGGCGCTGCCATCCTCAGCGAGCACGGCGACCTCACAGGGTCGCTCGTGACCCTGCTGCTGGCCTACCCCGCGCGCAAGGGTGAGGCACCGAAGGTATTGAAGGTGCGCGCGCAGGTCGTCTCGACGGTGCGAACGCCCGGCATGAACCACTACCGGCACGGCCTGAGCTTCATCAGCGCGCCGGATGACGGGCTGGACGTGCTGGCTGAAATCCTCAGCGCGACCAAAGTGCAGGCAGCGGCGCCGGCCGCGCCCGTCGTGGGCAGCCGCCTTGCGCAACTCAGGCAGCTGGCGCAGGCCAAGTCGACCGAAGGCACGTCGGTCGACCCGCAGGAGGCGATCGATGCGCTCGTCAGCGATGCACTCGTGAAGGCCTACCGCTACCTGAAGGAGCTTGCCGAGCAGCTCAACATCGTGCGGCCGGCCTATCCCAGGGGTTACACCATTGCCGGAGTGCCCGAGTTCAGCGGCCTGGCGTGGGAAGAGGGAAATGCCAATTTCCATACCCGCGAGGTTTCGCCGACGCTCAAGCTGTACCGGGAGGTTTCGCTGCGCTTCCGGCTCTCGGGCAAGAAGCAGGTGCGCGTGGTCCGCGAGTACCCGGCGGGCGAGAAGCTGAAGCAGTGGCTGGAAGACAGCCGCATCGAGTTCAACGCGCAGGACGTCTGGAACAAACGCGGCTCGATCGAGCGCACCACATTCGTCTTTCCGTGCGATGTCAAGGCATACCTCATGCTTCTCGCCCAGTTCAATACCGGAAAGCTGCTGCTGCGCGCGCGCAATGTCTCCGGTTTCGGGTCGTTGGAGCAGATCGTCACGCCCGAGGCCGTGAACGAGGACGCGCTCGACGAACTTGCGGCGTTCATTCTGGGAGAAACCGGGCAACTGGGTCCGTTGCTGCTGCGCGGCGCCTGAGCCCGGCGCGTGCGGCGGCCGTGGCTTGACCGAGCGCCGGGGCCGCCGCCGCGGCAATATCGCCGCACGTGCAGGCCGATTGATGGCGGTCAAGCCCCTTCTGCGCGGATGAGGTAGCCTCTTTCAGGCTGTAACCATCAACACGGGGGTCGCCATGCCGCACTTCGTGATGTTGACCCGCTTGTCGGGCGACGCGCTGCATCAGCCGAAATCATTCGAAACGCTCGAAAGGCATGTCTCGGATCACGTCCGCAGCGTCTGTCCGGAGGTGAAATGGGTTGCCAACTATGCGGTGCTCGGGCCGTATGACTACGTCGACGTGTTCAGTGCGCCGGACCTGCAGACCGCAATGCGCGTTTCGGTGATCGTGCGCAGCTTCGGGCGCGCGCATTCCGAAGTATGGCCGGCGATGGATTGGTCCGAATTCAAGACGGTGGTCCGCAAGCTGCCGAACGATTGAGGCGCAGATGGCGCCACGGGCAGGATTCCGCGGCGAGCGGTAACGCTGCCTCCCGGCGGAGCGATGCTCCAGCGAATTGACGACAACCAGCAGGTTGCCGCTCAACTGCGCGAGGCAGGCGCGATCAGGCGCTGACCGCGTGCTGGAAGACTGCCCGGCAACCGGGCCATGCAAAGAACTCCCGCGCATCGGGCGGAAGGCGCTCATGCACGCCGATGACGAGCGCACCGCCGGGGCGCAGCCGGCTCGCGATCCGGTCGAGCGCGCAGCGCGCTAGATCCGGCCCGAAATAGGTGAACGCGAGATTGCGGCAGAGCACGAGGTCGAATTGACGCCGCGGCGGCTCGGCGCGCAGGTCGCGGCACTCGAATTCGACGCCGCCGCGGAACAGCTTGCGCAGGCAATGCCGGCCCTCACGGCTTTCGAACGCGAGTTCGCGCCATTCGAGGGGCAGCTCTCTCAGGCTGCTCGGCTGGTAGCAGGCCGCCTGCGCGCGATCGAGAAGCGTTGCATCGACGTCGGTGCCAAGCACGCGGAACCCAAGGGCTGGAAAGGATGCGCAGAGCTGCGCGCGCCACTGGATCGCGAGCGAGTACGCCTCCTCCCCGGACGCGCAGCCCGCGCTCCAGCACTCGAGCCGCTGCGATCGGCGCGCGAGCGCCGCCGCGGCGAGGGCGGGTACGACCCTGGCGCCGAGGCACTCGAATACAGTGCGGTCGCGGAAAAAGCGCGAGACCGAGACCGTGCAGAGCGCGGCGAGCCGCTGCAGCTCGTCGGCGTCGGTTTCCAGACGGCGCCGGTAGGCGGTGGCGTCGGGCAGGCCGAGCTCTGCCAGGCGCCGCTCAAGACGCCTGCAGACCTGGCGACGGACCCTGCGGAAACCGGGCCAGCGCAGGCCTGCGCGCGGCAGTGCCCACTGCAGCGTGGCGATGCAGTCGGTGTCCTTCACGAGCCGCGCGTCTCAATGCGGAGCTTCAGCGCCGCCTGCGCGGTGTCCGCGCAGGCGGCAGATCTTCCGGTTCGACACTGTTCACCGCCGGTTCGTCGCGCTGCGGGTGCTGCCGGGCGATGCGCTTGATCCTGTCGTCCTTCACCCGGCTGCGCGCGTTCCCCTGCTGGATTTCCGCCTCCGGGGATCCCGGGCGCTTGTCATCGGGGCTCATGGTCACGGCCTGTCTCGCGGTTCTGGATGCGGCGATAGGCCGTTCGAACCGGCCCGCCGCCGATGCACAGCATGGCAGCTTTGCGGGATTGCGCTTGCCGGAGATTTTGAGCGGACGTTAGCCAGGGTCAAAGAGCGCAGGCCGAGGGCTCTTGACGTCACGCTAGACTGCAGACGGAGTCGCAATGAAAACCTTGTCGACCCTTCCAGTCCGGGGATCCCTTCACGCCGCTTTGCCGCTACGCGCACGTGACGCGCAGTCGGGTTCCTGCTCGGGCTGCAGCTGCAACACGACGTGGCTGTCCTCGGGACTGGATGACGGCGACCTCGGGCATCTGGAAACCGTCGTCTCTGCGAGACGCCGCGTCACGCGCGGCACCATGCTGTTCAAGGCGGGCGACCCGTTCCACGCGATCTATGCCATCCGCAGCGGCTGCATGAAGTCGGTGGTGACCAGGAAGGGCGGCGCCGAGCAGGTTTCCGGCTTCTACATGGTGGGCGAGCTGCTCGGACTCGACGGCATGGGCAGGGGGCGCTACGACTGCTCCGCGATCGCGCTCGAGGATACCGTGGTCTGCGTGCTCCCGTTCCCGCTGCTCGAGCAGCTGGCGCACGAGCGCCCGTCTTTCCAGCATCGCCTGTACGCTGTGCTGTCGCGCGAGATCTCACGCAACCACAACGTCATGCTGCTGCTGGGAACGATGCGTGCGGAAGAGCGCCTCGCCGCCTTTCTGCTCAGCCTTTCGTCCCGTTTTGCGCGCCGCGATCATTCGCCCTTCGAGTTTGCCCTGCGGATGACGCGCGAAGACATCGGCAGCTACCTCGGCCTCACACTCGAAACGATCAGCCGGCTCTTCGGGCGTTTCCGCAATGCGGGCCTGCTTGAAATCGACCAAAGGAAAGTCCGCATACGCGACCACGCGGGGCTGAAGGCTCTGCTCTCGGAAGGCGGGGCCCCGGCGGACTGAAGCACCGCCGCGGCGCGCGCAGCGCCTAGCATCGGGTCGCCGATATCGCGTAAGCTCACGCCACGCCGGGACCCTGATTTGGAAACGTCACCATGAACAGCAGCCAATATGTTTACGCATTCGAAGACGGCGACGGCAAGAACAAGCTGCTGCTGGGCGGCAAGGGCGCGAACCTGTGCGAGATGACGCAGATCGGCCTGAACGTGCCGCCGGGTTTCGTCGTGACCACCGCAGCCTGCCTCGCGTATCTCGACAAGAATCGGCTGCCGGCCGGACTGATGGACGAAGTCAAGCGCCACATGACGGCGCTGGAAAAGAAGACCGGCAAGGGTTTCGGCAGCGGCACGAATCCGCTGCTGGTTTCGGTGCGCTCCGGATCGGCGATATCGATGCCGGGCATGATGGACACGATCCTCAATCTCGGCCTCAACCCAACGTCGCTGCAGGGGCTGATCCGGCAGACCGCCAACGAGCGTTTCGCCTACGATGCCTACCGCCGCTTCATCCAGCTTTTCGGCAAGGTTGCGCTCGGCATCGGCGACGAGCATTTCGACGAGCGCATGGCGGCGGTGAAGCGCAAGTTCGGCGCGCGCCAGGACGTGGACCTGGACGCCGCGCACCTGAAGGAACTCGCGGGCGAGTTTCTGGAAGTTGTCAGGCGCCACACCGGCAAGCCGTTTCCGCAGGAGCCCTACGAGCAGCTGGAAGTCTCGATGGGCGCGGTGTTCCGTTCCTGGATGGGCAAGCGCGCCGTGGATTACCGCAAGCAGTTCCGGATCACCGAGGCGATGGCCAACGGCACGGCGGTCAACGTCTGCACCATGGTGTTCGGCAACCTGGGCGACGATTCCGGCACCGGCGTGGGCTTCACCCGCGACCCCGGCACCGGCGAGAACGTGATTTACGGCGAGTATCTGGTCAACGCCCAGGGCGAGGACGTGGTCGCCGGCATCCGCACGCCCAAGCCGATCGCGGCGATGGAAGGGGAAATGCCGGAAATGCACCGCGCGCTGACGGAGCTGCACCGGCGCCTGGAGTCGCATTACCGCGAGGTGCAGGATTTCGAGTTCACCATCGAGAAGGGGACGCTCTACTGCCTGCAGACCCGCAACGGCAAGATGAATGCCCGCGCCATGGTGCGCAGCTCGGTCGAAATGTTCGAGCAAGGCCTGATCTCCAAGGAGCGTGCCTTGCTGCGGGTCGAGCCGGCGATGCTGGAACAGCTGCTGGTGCCGCAGCTGGCGCCCAGCTTCCACGGCAAGTCGCTGGCGCTGGGGCTGCCCGCATCGCCTGGCGCAGCCTCCGGCAAGATCGTGTTCGACGCCGACAGCGCCGAATCACGCGGCCTGGCGGGCGAGAAGGTCATCCTGGTGCGCGAAGAGACCAAGCCGGACGACATCCACGGCTTCTTCCAGGCCCAGGGCATCCTCACCAGCCGCGGCGGCAAGACTTCGCATGCCGCAGTGGTGGCGCGCGGCATGGGCAAACCCTGCGTTTCCGGCTGCGAGCAGATCGTCATCGACGACAAGGCGCGCAACGCGATCATCGGCGAAACCACCCTGCACGAAGGCGACGTCATCACGATCGACGGCGGCACCGGCCATGTCTACGCCGGCGAAGTGCCGACCGTGGAAGCCGCGTTTTCCGGCGAAATGGTCACCCTGCTCGCCTGGGCCGACGAGGTGGCGCGGCTGCAGGTGATGGCCAATGCCGACACGCCCGAAGATGCGATTCGCGCGCGGGAGTTCGGCGCCGCGGGCATCGGCCTGGTCCGCACCGAGCGCATGTTCAACAGCACCGATCGCCTGCCGATCATGCAGGAAATGATCCTCGCGGAAACGGCGGAGGAGCGCCAGGCGGCGCTCGACCGCCTGTTGCCGATCCAGCGCTCGGACTTCAAGGGCATCTTCAAGGCGATGCGGGGGCTGCCGGTCACGGTGCGCCTGCTCGATCCCCCGATGCATG